>CALKCV010000230.1 GCA_938083405.1 uncultured Microcoleaceae cyanobacterium
TCGCTAAACCGGTCCGGTATAAACTTTTCCGCAGTCAGTTGCGGGCGGTTGAGATAGCCGTTTGCTACCCCTACTCCGCCAATATAAAGTTCTCCAGCAACCCATATTGGACAGGGCTCTAGTTCGTCGTTGAGGATATAGAGTCGATCGTTAGCAATGGGGCGACCGCTAGGAGGCAGTTTCGGCCAACTTGTAGCCGACCCTTGTAGAGTGTAAGCCGAAACTACATGGCTTTCCGAGGGTCCGTATTGATTTTGCAGCCTGCAGTTGGGGAGTCGCTTCGCCAACTCAACTATATCTGGAGTTACCTGCAACTGTTCTCCTGCCGTAACAATTTCGCGCAGTTCGGGTAAAGTTTGAAATTGAGGAGCAACTGCAGCCAACTGCTGCAAAGCAACAAAGGGAAGAAACACTCTCTCTATCTGGGTCCGACCCATGAATGCCATCAAAGCGAAACTATCGCGCCTGACGGACTGAGAAACTAACACTAGAGTGCCCCCAGAATACCAGGTTGAGAATATTTCTTGGAAGGATACGTCGAAACTAATGGGAGCAAATTGTAAGGTTCTCGCCCCAGGACCGACAGTTGCTTCCTGCTGCTGCCAGATAATCAGGTTAACCAGAGCCCGTTGGCTCATGGCAACTCCCTTGGGTTTACCTGTGGAGCCAGAAGTGTAGATGATGTAGCCGAGATTTGTTGGTTTGAAGCGATCTGTCAAATTTGCTGCGGAAAATTCGGCGATAGTCTTCGAGTCTGTATCCAAACAGACCATCTGGCCTTGATACTGAAGTAAGGATGTCCGTCGCGATCGCTGACTCAGCAACACGGACACTTCTGCATCACAGAGCATATAAGCTAAACGCTCCTGTGGATAGTTTGGATCGAGGGGAACATAAGCTGCTCCTGCTTTGAGTATTCCTAATATTCCTACCATCGTTAAGAGCGATCGCTCTAGGCAGATACCCACTCCCATGGACGGCTTCACTCCCAATTTTTGTAAGTAGCGAGCCAGTTGATTTGCTTTGGCATTCAACTGAGAGTAAGTCAGCTTTTCTTCTTCAAAAACTACTGCTATTGCCTCTGGTGTTTTCTCGACTTGACTCTCAAATAACTGATGAATGCTTATGTCTTGAGGATAATCTGTTTTTGTATTATTCCATTCTACTAATATTTGCTGTTTCTCCCTATCGCTCAACATCTCTAGCTTACCCACTGGCATCTCGGGATTTTTGACAATTGCTGTTAGTAAATTCTGGAAATGTTCGCCAATTTTAGCCACCGTTGCCGCTTCTAAAACATCGATGTTGTACTTAAACCAGCCATACTGAGATTCCTCGGATTCTCTTAGCTCTAAGCTTAGTTCAAAATCGATTTTTTGTTGGGGCAGTTCGTAGTATTCTACTTCTAGTTCTTTAGCTGCGATACCAGAACTCAATTTCTTGTGATTAAAAGCAACTTGACAGATCGGATAATGACTCAAATCGGATGATTTTAATTCTTTGGCGAGTAGGGCATAAGGGTAATTTTGATACTTCCCTATTTCCCACACTGTTTTACTAATTTGATTCAATAATTCTGTAAATTTCATATTTCCAGATATTGAATCTCTGGCAACTTTAACGTTACTAAAATTACCAACTACTCCTTCAAATAATGGCTGTTCTTTTCGGTTATGTAATAAACCTACCAGAATATCTTCTTCCCCCGTGTAGCGATAAAGTAGAACTTTAAATGTTGCTAAGAGTATTTCTTGCGTTTTTACCGAGCGTGTTTTTGCTAGTTGTTTTATTTGCTGGTGTAATTGCGGATTTATGGTGAATTTTATAGCTGCGCCATTATTGGTTCTCAACTTTGGGCGGGGAGAATTTGTCGGTAGCTCCAACACGGGCAATTCATCACCCAATTTCTGCTGCCAATAATTACTAGCTTGTTTTCCTTGCGAACTCTTGAGAAGGTCTAATTCTTTGAGAATATAGTCTTGGTACGATCTATTTAGGGGGAGTAATTTGGGGCGATCGCCATTTTTATTGCACTCGTAAATAGTTACCAATTCATCCACTAATATTAATAACGAATCCCAATCTGCTGCTATTTGATGAACGGTCAGCAAGAAAATATTTTCCCTGGCAGAACGACTAAATAAACAAGCACGAAATACGGACTTCCTTTCTAAATTGAAAGGAAGTTTTGACCGCTGTAATAACTGCTCTTTTAATTCCTCATCGCTCCAGGATGAGGCATCTATTTGTTTGAAACCTATCTCAACAGTTTCCCTGATTTTTTCAACTATTTTTTCATCTTCTTGGTAATAGATACTGCGGAGAATAGAGTGACGCTCCGTTAATGCTTGTAAGGCATTTTTGAGAATTTCAAGATCTACTGGGGATTTAATGCGAAGCGCTATAGATATTTTGTCTGTTAGACCTGTTGGGTTTAATTGATACAGAAACCAATTTGCTTGTTGTATGTGGGAGGTAGAAAGCGATCGTATATCGGACATGATTTTATTGATGTTGTTTTAACGAACAAATCGGTAATTAAACTAAATTGAGCGAAAGATTCAGTTTTAAATTTGATGCTAGAGGTGCTAGGAATAGCTAAATACATTCTTAAAACAATGAAAAAAGGGCGAATCTCAAAAAGGTAAGCCTACGATCTAAAATCAGAGCTTCAGCTTTCCATCGCGGTATTTTGGCAAAACTCAGCTCCAGCCATTAAAAAAAACTTACTGAATTAAAATTGCTCAAATTGTCGGAAAACATTGCCTAACCTTCGACTCGCTTTTAGCCAAGGGGCAAGCTGCACAAAGATTTTTACTAGATTTTTTTAGCCTACTTGTCTATAAACACATTAGCTTACAATGGAAAACGCTTTAGCTCTTTTCTTTAATAGATTTTTGATTATTTCATAACTAATTAATCGGTCTCGATCGCCAGATTTGATAGGGAACACGTCAGCTTTGTCAATTAATTTTTTTCTGCCAACTAACAACTGACAACGTTCCAACGTTCCCAAAAGCCATAAGTAATTAATAATTAATAATTAATAATTAATAATTGGGGAGCGTTGCGCCATAAACGTTTAATTGCCGTTAACACAGGTCAATTGGCATCCCCAAGTTTTTGTGCAAATTATTTTGCACGACTACTTAGCTCGCGCTTAAGAATACGCGGGTGCATCTCATATTTG
>CALKCV010000231.1 GCA_938083405.1 uncultured Microcoleaceae cyanobacterium
TAGGTGTTGCTGCTGGCTGCCGGTTTGATAAAATTTCGCCTGTCGCCGAGACCAGAGTTCGAGTAAAATCAACCAGAGAATCAATAGCATCAACATCGCTGCCAACTGGGCCGACGCCACCCGTTCCCCCATGCCCAACCAGGTGCGATAAATGCCCGTAGTAAAGGTATCGACTCCGAAATATTGCACCGTGCCGAAGTCGTTGAGGGTTTCCATCAGTGCCAGGGCCAAACCCGCGATAATTGCCGGTCTGGCTAGGGGCAGGGCCACGGTGAAGAAACTGCGCCAAGGTCCGCGCCCCAGAGAGCGACTGGCTTCTAAAGTACGGGTTGATTGTTCCAGAAAGGCGACTCTGGTGAGGAGGTAAACGTAAGGATATAGAGTCAGGGTTAAAAGAGCGATCGCTCCGATCGTAGATCTGATATTGGGAAACCAATAATCGCTGACGCTACTCCAGCCAAATATCTCTCGCAGGCCCGTTTGCACCGGACCGTAAAATTCTAAAAACTCCGTGTAAGTATATGCTAGAATATACCCCGGGGCAGCGAAGGGCAGCAACAAGGCCCATCGAAACAGGCTATTGCCCGGAAACTCGCACATCGTCACCAACCAGGCAGTACCAACTCCGATTATAGAAACGCCGATGCCTACTCCACAGGTAAGTAAGAAAGAATTGAGCAGATAGCGGGGTAAGACTGTAGAGGCTAAGTGACTCCAGATTTCTCCAGAGTCGCTGAAGATGCTGCTGAGGACGAATAGGACTGGGGTGGAGATGAGGGCAGCAATGGCGATCGCTACTATGGTCCAGCCTTTGAGAGTTTGACCTTGAAATCTTTTAGAAATTTGAAACATCCGTAATTTCTCGTACTACAGAAAATTGAATAGAGTCTTAATGAGAATTATTATAAAAACTAGGTTAAGATAATCCCAGACTATTGAATTGAACTTTCAATAATAACTTTTATCCACCAGCTTTCTCGAAAAAAAATGTCCAAATCAGTCGTACTTCATTTAGAGGGTGTCACCAAGAAATTCCCCCGTAGCGAAGTCCCCGCAGTCCAAAACGCCACCTTGACCTTACACCAAGGAGATATTCTGGGATTGTTGGGGCCATCGGGTTGCGGTAAAACCACCTTATTGAGAATGATTGCTGGATTTGAACGACCGGAAACGGGAACTGTAAGCATTAACGGACAGGTGGTAGCCGGTGACGGTGTTATGCAATCCCCAGAAAAGCGAGGAGTGGGGATGGTTTTTCAGGATTATGCCCTATTTCCGCATTTAACCGTAGCAGATAATACGACTTTTGGGCTGCACAATTCTACCCAAAAGTCAAGGGCTGAGATTGAGAAAAAATTAACCGAAGCTTTGGCCTTAGTGGGACTATCCGGTTTAGAAAATCGCTACCCCCACCAGCTTTCGGGAGGTCAGCAGCAAAGAGTGGCCTTAGCCAGGGCCCTAGCCCCCCGCCCGTCAATGGTATTATTAGACGAGCCTTTGAGTAATTTGGACGTGCAAGTAAGAGTTCGGCTGCGGCAGGAGTTACGGGATATCCTCAAGGCAAGCGATACTTCTGGGATTTTTGTAACGCACGATCGCGAGGAGGCAATGGCAATCTCCGACCGCGTGGCAGTGATGCGAAACGGTTGCGTAGAGCAGTTTGGCACTCCAGAGGAGATTTATATCGAACCCGCTTCGCGGTTTGTGGCCGAGTTTGTCACCCAGGCTAATTTTGTCTCTGCCCGACGTCGGGGTGAAGTTTGGGAAACAGAGATCGGTTGTTTCGATTTAAGTATGTTTAGTAATTCTAATAATCAAGATATTAATTATTTAGAAGATTTAGACAGCGGAGAATTAATGATTCGTCAGGAAGATGTAGTTTTAGAACCAGATGAGAATGGTTCGGTTATAATTCGCGATCGCCAGTTTTTGGGTCGGGAATTTCGTTATTGTTTGCGGGCTCCTTCGGGACAAGAATTCATTGCTAGAACTACTTTTTCTGAGGCTTTGCCAATAGGAACGAAGGTAAAAATTTCTATTGCGGAACCCAGTTTGCGTCTTTTCCCCGCTGCGCCTTCTGCCGCACAATCAACTAAATCTTTAAGCTTTTCGATGGCTAATATCAATTAATAATTAATAATTAATAATTAATAATTTGGTGTTGGCGCTATAATCATTGGTATTGCTTCTTTTGTACTTTTTTTTGTAGTTTTTTGTTGCCACTCGATCTAATGCGTTTGTAAAATACACTTTTCCAAAGCAGGAAGGTCGTTCGTAGTAAGCAGGAAGAGTGCTTTTTATTAAGCATTCTTTAATCGCTAAAGCGATTACTACGAACTGGATTTTTAATCGCTAAAGCGATCGCTACGAACTGGATTTTTAATCGAAAGAGCGATCGCTACGAACGGTTTATCGAAAGTTGGGACCGCTTGCCCAACAAACCAGAGCCCATCTTTTCCCTCGAACAATCGGCACTACTTCATGGAGAATGAAAGAGGGAAACATTATCATCGTTCCTCTGGAGTTAGGCAAAATTTCCGGTTCCTTACCCGCATACAATCTTAAATTCCCACCTTCATAATCTTCTGGGTCGGAAAGTTGAATCGAAAAGGTTATTTTTCGATTTTGAGTAGTTTGGTTGTAATCGATATGCTTGACATAACGATCCTTGTTTTTTCCGTCGCCGTGGCTGGCATCATAACATAAAAGATGTAGGGATTCTAAAATGCCATAAATATCAAAATTCCACCATTGGTTGTTGGCATAATTGATATTATTACTAAGCCTTTCCCAAAGCCACCTACTCTCTTCTGAATAATCAACCTTCCAAGCTCTTACTTGTCTTCTTTTCGGCTGATATTTTCCATCTACAGTCGGTCGCCTACTCTCAAAAACTTTCGATAAAGCAATAATAGAGTCGCATTCTTGCGCCGTAAAAGCTCCCCAATTTTCCCCCGGTTTACAAAAATGGCTCGCTTTACTAGCATCGTAACTTGCATAGGTTACTTGATGGAATTTGGGAGTAGGATACATCCAAAACATTTTTAATCGCACCTCCAAAAATCTAAAGATAACTACTTCAACTGCGGTCCGCTTATCCAACCAATTAACACCCATCTTTGACCATCAACGACCGGCTTTACTTCGTTGAGAAAAAAGGAAGGAAACATTATCGTACTTCCCCTAGAATTGGGTAAATCGATTGGTTTTTCTGAAGCATAAACCTTAAGTTCTCCGCCTTTGTAAGTATTAGGATCGGAAAGTTCTATAGAGAAACTAATTTTCCGACAGGAAAAAGGATGAGCGTTATCAATATGTGGTTCCCAACGATCTTTTCCTCCTTTTTTACCTTTGGTGGCATCGTAACATAAAAGTTGCAAGGGTTCTATAATGCCATAAACATCAAAACCCCACCAAGTTTCATTAGCATAGGTAAGGTTGTTAACTATTCTTTGCCAAAGCCATTTGGTCTGTTCGTTATAATTAATAGACCGCATGGAGGCTTGATGGTAATCTCGGGCGATACCATCATTTTTGTCATTAGGAAGTTGGATGCTTTGTTCTGATTTTGATAAAGAAAGAACGCGATCGCATTCTTCCGCTGTCAGGGCTCCCCAACTTTGCCCCGGAGGACAAAAATTCCTGGGGTCTTTCGCATCATAAGCAATAAACAGGGTGTCAGATTGTTTTTTCTTAGGATACAGCCAATACATTTTTGCTAATCGTTAGTTGTTGGTAGAACAGGCAAAAGCGCGTGTAACGTAGAACAGGCAAAAGCGCCTGTTAATAATTATTGATGTAATTCTTTCAAAGCCATTTCTAAATCTGCGGTTAATTTTTTACTGGCTTTCTTAACAGAATCATCCCGATAATTATCGATCGCCAAAGGAGAACCGATATTAACCCTAACACCGCAGCGCCAAGGTGGGGGGGCTGGATGTTGATAGCGAATACTTATAGGAACGATTTGTAAATTCAAGTCAGTTTTGCCCGATGCTGCCTGCAAACCGATGCGGGCAACTCCAGATTTTAGCGGGTGAATTTGGTTATCTAGGAAGATATGACCTTCGGGAAATAGCACTAGCATTTCTTTGTTTTGCAATAATTCGATGCTATGGCGAATAGTCGAGATACTCGGGCGATCGCGATCGACGGGAAAGCTTCCCAACCGACGGACGAACCAGCCTTGCAAACCTTTGGTTTGTTCTTCTAAAACCATAGACCGCAGTTGCCGCCCCGTTTCCAACCAACCTGCGGCATAACCCAAAATTAGGGGGTCCCACCGAGAACGATGAGTGGGGGCCAGAATAGTTGCCCCTTCCTGGGGCAGGTTTTCTCGACCGTTGATTTCGAGGTTGAAGTAAAACGGCACTATTATTTTACAAAACAAAAAATAAGTCAAGGGGGTCAGCCAAGGCGAAAATTCCGATCTTACCCCTTCGCTATTGCGATCGCTCATACTTTTATTCATACTCTTTTTTTCTGGCTGCTGGTACTCCGTTGTTGAGTGCCGCCCGCCAGAAAAAATTTTGCCATAAATAAAGGAAACTGCCTAGAAGCTAATAGACCGCATCATCGCTATAGCGTTCTTCCGCCCAAGGTTCTCCCCGTTGGTGGTAGCCGTTGCGTTCCCAGAAACCTAACTCTTGGCGATCGAGAAATTCCAAACCATTTATCCATTTAGCGCTTTTCCAGGCATAGATGTGGGGCACCACGGAACGCATGGGCCCCCCGTGGTCTGCCGGCAGCGGTTCCCCAAAGAGGGTATGGGCAAAAAAGTTTTCTTCGCGGAGGAAGTCTTCCAGGGAGATGTTGGTGGTGTAGCCGCCGTAGCAGTGTTGCAGGATATGAACGGCCTTCGGATCGACTTCCAGATGGGCCATGAAATCCGTTACTTTAACTCCCGTCCACCGGACGTCGAGTTTGGACCAGCGGGTGACGCAGTGAAAATCGGCGGTAAAGTTGCTTTGGGGCATAGCCATGAAGTCCGACCAAGTGAAGGTTTTTGGTTGGACGAGGCCCCAGACTTTAAATTCCCATTCATCGGTGTTTATTTGGGGGGTTGCCCCGTAGGAGAGGACTGGGAAACCGTCGGTCAGATGTTGACCTGGTGGGACGCGGTGGCTTAGTTCTGGTTCTGGTTTGCGGAAATGTTTGCCGGGCATAGAGGTGTTGTTGGCAATAGAGGTTTGTTATTGATTATAGCGG
>CALKCV010000232.1 GCA_938083405.1 uncultured Microcoleaceae cyanobacterium
CCAATCTGCCATCGACCTTAAGTTGGTGGAGAGACTTTACCAGAAATACAGAAGCAATGTTAGAATAACCAACAAGATTTTTACCAATTTGTTGCTCGATTTTTGGCAACACGTCATGCCTTGCTAAAAATTTTTGAAATCTCAGATAAGGAGGATTGCCAATAATCGCATCGTAAGAGTTTAAGTCCGATTGCAAGTAATCTTGATTAATGACTTTGAGATTTTTTTTGTCTTGCTTAAAGCTTAGGTAAGTTAAAATAAGTTTGTCGATTTCGTATCCTGTGAAGTGAAATTTGTTATGGGGGTGAATTTGCTCTATTTCATCGTAAAAAATACCCAAACCAAAGCCTGGGTCTAAGATAGATAATGGTTCATCTTTTATAACCCATTTAACCATCAGCCGTGCCACTGAAGCAGGGGTAAAAAATTGACCGCAATCTTTTCTATGACTTATGGGAGTGTTTAATCTGTATTCAATTTCCCGCATTGATAATATCTCTTAAAAAAACATCTCTGCCTATGAGTGTCGTTGTGCTTCTCGTTTTTGTTACGATCCTAGCTTTAGATATTCTAGTATTGGGTTTCGCGTGGCGATCGCTACGAACTTGCAGCTAAATCTAAAATCTACTATCTAAAATCTAAGGTAAAACCCTCAAGCATCTCTATAGTAATTAAAATGATGGTTGGAGGCAAAGGGCGAGGACGGCGGAGCGATAAACTTTGGCCCTCAAACCCAGCCGCCACCAGATCGAGGCCCCACTGAAAAATTGCTGGGGGAAGGGGTGCTAGATAATAGCTGACTAGAGGTTCGTAAACTATGACTGAATTGAAGTTGTACTTAAAAGAGAGGGATCGGGAGAAAACAGTTACGGTAAATAAAGATGAATTTATAATCGGTCGATCGCCAGAATGCGATTTACAATTGCCCTACAGTGGCATTTCTCGCCAGCATTGCCGCTTATTAAGTAGAGATGAAGGCAACTGGACAATTGAAGATATGGGCAGCAAAAATGGAACCGTATTAAACAATAATGTCATAGCTAAACGACAAATAATAAAGCTAGGCGATGTTCTCAAGCTAGGCAATATTATCATGAATATTGTTTTAATCCCATCTTCGTCCCCTTCCCCTTCCCCCCCAGAAGAAAGACCTCTCAACCAAGAACTGACATTAATTGGTAATGCCGAAGAATTTCAAAAACAATGGATAGAAGGGGATATCGAGCAAGAAAATCTCAGCAATTACCGCACTGCTATAGACAGATTAAAAGATTTAGTAGAAATAGCCAAACATCTCAGTAGCGCCGAGTCCATAGAAGAAATTTTTGCCAGAGTAAAAGAAATAGTTTTGCGAGAATTAACCATGTTAGATCGGCTAGCATTATTAGTCGATATCGAAGGTAACGGCCAACTAGAATTAATTGATGCTACCCTGAGAAACCCTTCCACAGAAACAGATTTGCCTTCTAATTCCAGTTGGATTAGCGCTAGTATTTGTCGGAAAGTATTTGACGAAAAAGTAGCAATTAAAACAGCCGACGCTCAAACTGATGCTCGCTTTGAGGGGGAAATGACTATTATTAATAAGGGTATTCGTAGCGCTTTAGCAGTTCCTTTATTAGATAAAGATAGGGTGTGTGGCGTGCTTTATGGCGATGCCCTTATTTCTCATAGAAACTGGCAGGAAGGAGGGGATGAAGACCTTAGCTTTTTTTCTGCTATTGGTAATTTGGTGGCTTCGAGCGTACAAAGATGGTTGTTATCGCGCAAATTGACGGGGGAGGAAATCATACGCCGAAAGCTAGAACGCTATCATTCTCCAGGGGTGGTACAGCAGTTATTAAAGGTTGGGTTGTCTGACGGTCGTTTAACTCCTGTGGAGAGGGATATTAGTATTTTATTTGCCGATATTGTGGGTTTTACCGAGCTTTCCGAACGCTTAAGTCCGTCGAAAATTGCTGAGTTGTTAAATAATTTCTTTGAGGAAATGTTGCGGGAAGTTTTTGAGGTGGGCGGGACTTTAGATAAGTTTATTGGCGATTGTCTTATGGTGTTTTTTGGCGCTCCAGAACCTCAAGCGGATCATGCGGACAGGGCGGTGGTGGCAGCTAAGAGAATGTTGAGTCGTTTGAATGCTATCAACGATAACAATCAATTAGGAGAAAATTTACAATTGCGCATTTCAATTAATAGCGGTAAGGCGGTAGTTGGAGATGTGGGCAGCTCTCAAAGGGTCGATTATACGGTATTAGGACCTACTATTAATTTGGCGGCGCGGATGGAGCCTCTTTGCCCTCCTGGAAATTGCGTGATAAGCGAGAATACTTATGCTTCGTTGCGATCGCCTTCTGGTTGGGAATTGATGGGAGAACACCGTTTTAAAGGGATCGATCGCCCGGTTCGTATTTATAAAATTGAGTAATTGTTAGTTGTTAGTTGTTAGTTGTTAGTTGTTAGTTGTTAGTTGTTAGTTGTTAGTTGTTAGTTGTTAATTGTTAATTGTTAATTGTTAATTGTCATGTCTAGATCGCAATTAAACGTAAAAGTTAAGGGAAAAGGATTTCCGATTCTGTGCTTGCACGGCCACCCCGGTTCTGGCCAATGCATGTCAGTTTTTAGCGATCGCCTAGAGTCCCGCTTCCGAATTATTGCCCCAGATTTGCGGGGATACGGCGAAAGTCGAAGCGAGGGTAACTTTGAAATGAGCCAACACCTGCTAGACCTCGAAAGGCTTTTAGACCGATATGCCATTAACAAGTGCTTAATCTTAGGTTGGTCCTTGGGAGGGATTCTAGCAATGGAGTTGGCCATTCGATTTCCCGACCGGGTGGCGGGGCTGATTTTAATAGCGACGGCGGCGAGACCAAGAGGCAGCCATCCACCAATCACCTGGCAGGATAATCTCTACACCGGTTTGGCAGGAATCTTTAATTGGTGGTTTCCTAGCTGGCAGTGGAATATAGATACTTTTGGTAAGCGATCGCTCTTGAGATACCTAATTCAACAACACACGGACACCGCCTATCGTTATTTAGCCAAAGAAGCCGTACCGGCTTATTTACAGACTTCCAAAGCTGCCACTAGAGCCCTAAACCTAGCCCTGCGAGGAGGTTACAATCGACTGCCAGACCTACCCGAGATTCAATGTCCCTGCTTAATGCTGGCCGGGGCAGAAGACCGTCACATCACCTCCGAGTCGAGTCGAGAAACCGCTCTTCACCTCAAAGATGCAACCTGGCACTGCTACCCCAACACAGCTCATCTATTTCCCTGGGAGATTCCCGATCTGGTATTGGCAGACATCGATCGCTGGATAGCCTATCGTTCCTTTGCTTTTCGAGCTTAAGTCAGGAACTCGGTAGGAGGAGTTAAGGCCGAGCTTACCACAAGTTCAGTTTTTTTTCCCAAGTCTTCGTCCTCCACTGTCAGTTCGTCTGGTTTGCACCTTAGTATCTCGAATTTAATACCTTGAGCGCCTTCCCCTTCTAAATCTTGGATATAACCGTCTTTTTGAGCTTCTGCTTCCTTTGCGCTTAGAAACGGTCCAAAATAATAGGTGCAGCGAGGATTCGCTGTTAGGATTTCGATCCACCAGGCAAATCCTAAATAATTGAGCAAGTTAGTTAAAAATTCTTTCATGAGTTTTGTTTATTGGTCATTAGTTAATTTCAAAAGCATTTTACTTAAGAATAAGGCCAGATAGGCAGGGCAGAACTGCAATTTCTAGTTAATGGCCTTTTTTACTCAGTATTGGACTTTTGGCTGCATTCAGAAGTTTCCATCCTTCATTGCATTCTTTTTATCAATCTTACATTTAGTTTCTAAGCGCCAACTATTAGGCCAGCGCTGACTGTAAATTTCATAGAGAGCCATGCCAGTTGCTACGGAGACATTCAAACTAGGGGTTTTTCCTGACAGCGGTATGGAAATTAAAATATCGCAGTTGCGCTGTACCAAAAGGCTCAAACCTTCACCTTCGCTACCTACTACTAAAACGATGGGCCGATCGCCGAATTCGACTCTATTAACGAACTGACCTTCTGCGGCTACAGTGCCGTAGATCCAGAAGCCCGCTTTTTTTAATTCTTCTAAAGCTCGATTGAGATTGACTACTCTGGCAACGGAAAAATTTTCTAAAGCCCCGGCTGCGACTTTGATTGCTGTGGAAGTTATGCCCGCTGCCCTTCGCTGTGGAATTACCAATCCTTCCACTCCTAATGCTTCTGCAGTTCTAATAATCGCCCCTAAGTTATGGGGATCGGCGATCCCCTCTGCTACGAGTATGACCGGGCGATCGCTCTTAGATAATGCAAGTGTTATCAGTTCGTCGAGTTCTTTGTATTTGTACGGAGATACTTGAGCGACGATCCCCTGGTGATTGCTTCTGGGGGCGATTTGGTCTAGGCGCTGCTGGCTTACTTCGTCGATTAGGGTGCCTTTAGCTTTAGCTTCGTTTAGTAGGGCGTGGAATTGGGGGTTGTATCTCAGTTGCGGTAGGAGCCAGATGCGGTTAAAAGAGCGATCGCCCTTGAGCGCTGCTTCTACTGAATGACGACCGTAGATCCTGTCTTCGTCTTCGCTATTACTATTAGTCCTTGGAAAATCTCTGTATTGGGGTTTGCTGTTGAAGTTTTTTGTTTTGTGATGTTTCTTTTTGGGAATCGGTCTCGAATTTTGCTCGGGCATAGTTTAACAGTTTTAATT
>CALKCV010000233.1 GCA_938083405.1 uncultured Microcoleaceae cyanobacterium
TAGAGATATTTTAACAGCATTGCATGAGTACCCTTATTATTCTCAAAACCGGACACAAACTTTTAATCGGACTATACCGAAAAACATATATGACCTTCATGTCAAAAAACAAGAGTCTTTTGTAAATTCAGAAATAAGAACTGGCCCTGCAGTTGGCATAGCAGAACTTAATACTCTGGCTGATTTGTTTGAAGGGGATGCTCCAGATTTGGATGCTAATTGGGAAGAAGAAGAAATCTTAAATAGCTCGAACCAAGACTTCCAAAATAATTTTAATTTGTCTGACACTGAGGATTATGATTCGGGGGATTTAACTGATATTCTTTTTGGTGAAGATGACGATTATAGCGCCAAAGAGCAAAAAACAGATTTAAGCAGTCTCAGCAGTATGTTTGAAGAGAGGGAGGAAGATGGGGAAAAGAACGCAAATACCACGCTCGGGGAGCGAAAAGAGCTAGGAATTCAGCAAGATAGCTCTTCTGAATCTTTAGAGGATTTATTTGGAGATTTTAAATTAGAAGAAGAGCTTCCGGCTCCAGAACTCGTGTTAGAAACTGATGAATCTTCAGAAGATATAGCAATTTTATTGAAAGAGTTTCCCGAGGTAGAAACAAGCTCTCAAGGGGCAGCTAATAAAATTAAAAAGCCGCCGGTAAAAAAAGAAAAAGAAAAAGAGAGCCTTTTTGGGGATTTATTGCCCGAAAATTGGGTGGAAGAACCGAGTATAAGCGATCGGAGTATTGCAGAACTTTTGGATGAGGAGTCAATAACCGAGCCAAAGATTGATGATTCGGTGCGAGAAACAGATACGGAGTCGATGGATGGCGAGGAAAGCTCTCTAGAAGATTTTAACGCTCTAGAGGATTTATTAGAAAATGATACTTCCTTAGTAACAGAAAGCAAGGAGAAGGAGAAGGAGAAGGAGGAGGAAAAAGATACAGAAGAGGAAGATTTTGCAGGTTTAGAAGCAATGTTAGAAGATGGAAGCAACGAACAATTATCAGAAGAGGAGGAACCGTTAGAGCAAGAGGAAGAGGAAGAGGAAGATTTTGGCGATCTAGAGAGTCTTTTAAGCGTTTCAGACGAGGAAGGAAGCTTGGAAAAAGAATCGGGGGAAGATTTTGACGATCTAGAGAGTCTTTTGAGGGATGAGAAAGGAGATTTAGAGGAAAAATCGACTGGTGGCAAACCGCAACAAGTAGAAATAGATTTTAGCGACTTGGATAAGCTGGTAGAAAATATGGATGCTGATGGCGGTCGCAATGCTAGCGTATCGGCAACACCAACAGCAGCACGGCGACCGAAAGCTCCGCGCGAGCAGACTATTAAAGTGCCTGCCAAACAACTGGATAACTTGAGTAACCTGATGGGCGAATTGGTGGTAAATCGCAATAGTTTGGAGCAAGGTCAAGAAAGGATGAGGCAGTTTTTGGATAATTTGCTTCATCAAGTTATGCTTTTGGGCGATGTGGGACAGCAAATGCAGGATTTATATGAAAGAACTTTGCTAGAACAGACGATTTGGAAGAGTCGCTCGGGACACCGTAATTCGGTGTCGGATAGTCCCACCAGCGGGGGGGAGCTACAGAGTAAGAACGAGAAAAGTTTATCGGAGTGGGAGTTGGATACCTTTACTCCCTTTCACGAAAAAGCTCAGACGATCATAGAACAAATCGTTCGGGTACGGGAGTCTGCTTCTGATATTGAGTTTTTGGTGGAAGAAGCAGATCAGGTTACTCGTCAGCTACGACAGGTAACTAATCAGTTGCAGGAGGGTTTGACTAAAGCGCGAATGGTGCCTTTTGCTCAAACTTCGGATAGGTTGCCTCGCGCGGTCTGGGAGGTTTCTCGCAATTGTGGTAAGGAGGCGGAACTGGTCGTAGAGGGTAAGGATAGTTTGATCGATAAGATGATTCAGGAGCAACTCTACGACCCGATGACTCATTTGGTGAATAATGCTATTACTCATGGGATTGAGATGCCGGAGGAACGGGTGGCGGCGGGTAAACCGCAGAAGGGTCGGATAACTATTCGTGCTTTCCACCAGGGCAACCAAACTGTGATTTCTGTGGCGGATGATGGCGGTGGTATCGATCCGGCGAAGGTGAAAAAGAAGGCTATTGAAAAGGGTTTGATTTCGAGAAGCAAGTCGGAGAATATGTCTAATTTGGATGCTTACGATTTGTTGTTCCATCCCGGTTTTAGTACGGTGGAGACGGCGAATAAGTTCGCAGGTCGCGGTGTGGGGATGGATGTGGTTCGCACTAAATTGAATGAGATTCGCGGTACTATTACTATTGACTCGACTATTGGCAAGGGGACTGTGTTTACGATTCGCTTGCCTCTGACTTTGAGTATTTCAAGGGCTCTTTGTTGTATTAGCGATCGCTCTTGGATTGCTTTCCCGATGGATGGGGTTGAGGATATGATTAAGGTTTCGTCTTCGGAGGTTGAGGTCGGGGCGGAAGGTCAACAGTATATCCAATGGCGGGGGACTAAGCTGCCTTTCCGTCATTTGCGAGAGTTACTGGTTTACAATCGCCACATGCGCCGGGCTAATGTTTATGGGATTAATACTGAGGAAGATGTAATTTCGGTGGTGGTTTTGCGTTCTGCGGCGACGGCTAGCAGTTTGCTTGCTGTTCAAGTGGATCAGGTGTTGGAACAGCAGAAGGAGGTTGTAATTAAGCAGCTCGAAGGTCCGATGCCGAAACCTATGGGTATTGCTGGTGCGACGGTTCTGGGGGATGGGAAGATTGTGGCGATCGCTGATACGATTGAGTTGATGAATTTGGCTTCTGGCAAGCTGCGACGGGAGGATGCTATCTGGTCGCCTACGGGTGATGAGGGTCAATCTGGGGATGTGTTTGTTGAGGAACAAAAAGATCCTACGGTGTTAATTGTGGATGATTCGATTACGGTGCGCGAGTTGCTGTCTATGACTTTTACTAAGGCTGGTTATCGGGTGGAACAGGCTCGCGATGGTAAGGATGCTTGGGAAAAATTGCGTTCTGGTTTGCCTTGCGATTTGATCTTCTGCGATATCGAAATGCCTCGGATGGATGGTTTGGAGTTGTTGTCTCGGGTCCAGAAAGATGCGGCACTGAGTAAGTTACCGATGGCGATGTTGACTTCTCGCGGTGCTAGCAAGCACCGGCAAATGGCTTACGATCTCGGCGCTAGCGGTTATTTCACTAAGCCTTATCTGGAGGACCATTTGTTGGATGCGGCCGGTCGGATGCTTGATGGGGAGGTTGTGGGTCTGACTGCTGCTGGCGCTTAGGCTTACCAAATTGCTGATGGGTAATGGCTAGTTGCATTCCATTTTTTGTGCGCAATTGCGCACTTTTTGGAGAGCTAATTGCAATCCATTTTTTGTGCGCAATTGCGCACTTTTAATTGTTAATTGTTAATTGTTAATTGTTAATTGTTAATCGATCGCTTGACAACTGGGACAATAATGAGTCGATCGCCCTCCCAATTTAATCCGCTCTATTAACGTGTCGCAAACCCGGCAAGGCTGACCTCCGCGTTTATAGACCCAGGCTACTCCGCCATAATTGCCATTAATACCTAAAAGATTGATAAAGTTGCTAAAAGTAGTTCCACCTGCATCAATAGCTTTTTGCAAAACTTCGATAATAGCCCGGTGGAGGGCTTCTATTTGCTGGGGGGTTAATTCTTTACAAATACTTGTAGGTCTAATGCCGCTGACAAATAAAACTTCGTCGGCGTAGATATTGCCCAACCCTGCCACTAACCCCTGGTCTAAAAGGGCTGTTTTGATGGCTCGCTGTCGTTTGTGCAGTTGTTTGGCTAGATATTCTACGGAAAATTCGAGGGAAAAAGGTTCGGGTCCTAATTTTTTGAGACCTGTAATGATGCTCGATATTTCTGCTTCTGGCGGTACCCACCACAATTTGCCAAAGGTGCGTATATCTACGAAGCGCAGTTCTTGGATTTGAGAGCGATCGCCTTTGGAAGAGTTATTTGTTAAGTTATTTTGTAAAAACAACCGCACTCGGGTATGTTTTTGTAGGTCTTCTTGCTGGTCCAACCATAAAAGCTGCCCGGTCATTCGCAGGTGAATTCCCAACCAACCTCCAGGGTTATTATTATTTCGGTTGAAGAGTTCGGCTAATAGATATTTACCGCGTCTGTGCCAGCGAGCGATCGCCACTCCTTTCAATCCTGGCAAAAATTCGGCAACAGAAATTGGGTAGGCAATGCTGCCCTCTAGCAACACATCCCCACCCACTATTTCTCGTCCCAGGGTTTTTTGCTCTAACCCTCGTCTTACTGTTTCTACTTCCGGCAGTTCTGGCACGTTTTTTTACCTTCGGGGTTTTTTAGAATTCTTCGCGCTGACCGTTACGGAAGGTACCGGGGAATCGCTTGCCTGCTTCGATAATGGTACCGACGCCGTGAGGCACTCCGCCGCGCAATTCTCCTTCGTAGCGGAGGCCGCTAGGATAAGTACAGGTTCCTTCGCCGTCGAGGTTTTGGTTAAAAAACGTTCCTTGGCAGCGGGTGCCGTCTGCCCGGGTAAAAGTACCTGGCCCCAGGGGTTGACCGCCGAGGAATTCTCCCTGGTAGCGGTCGCCGTTGCTAAAGACAAATGTTCCCTGACCGGTGGGGGTACCTATTTTTCTAGTCGTGTCGAAGGAGCCTTCGTAGCGATCGCCGTTGGCGAAAAGTGCCGTGCCTGTAGTAATTTTCCCCTCTCGGTAAACCCCTGTGACTCTTGCATCGTTGGCAAATATATAGGTTCCTTGACCGTTTGGTACTCCATTACGAAACTCTCCTTCATAGCGACCGCCTCCAGAATAGATGTAGGTTCCGTTTCCGTTTGGCAAACCGTTGACGAAATTACCTACATATCTATCTCCGTTATCGTAGTCGCACCTCACTCTGCCAGTTGCGATGGCGGGAACGCAAAAACCTGTATTTGCTCCTGCTTGTGCTTTTGCTTGTTCGACGTTTGTTGAAATCATAGCAGCGCTGGCACACAACGAAGCTAACAATGTAATTATTATTTTTGGGCTCGAATTAGTCATTTTCCCATCCTTTTTTTTGTTTCAATCAAATCTATGGTTTGTATCTTAGTTATTGAGAATCTAGCGGTTTGCCGTCTCTAAACGCACCGGGAAAGCGTCTGCCGTTAGCATCTATAAGTACGCCTACTCCGTGGGGTACGCCGTTGCG
The DNA here is from genome assembly GCA_938083405.1 of uncultured Microcoleaceae cyanobacterium. GTDB lineage: Bacteria > Cyanobacteriota > Cyanobacteriia > Cyanobacteriales > Microcoleaceae > CALKCV01. Next base: position 5,206 of record CALKCV010000233.1, read on the forward strand.
CAGTTCTCCTTCATAGCGCAGACCGTTGGGGAAGACGCAGGTAGCTTTGGCGTCGAGTTCTAAGTTGAAAAAATCTCCCTCGCAGCGAGTTTCATCTGTACGAGTTAATACTCCGTCTCCCAAGGGACTGCCCGAAAAGAAAGTACCGCTAAAGCGATCGCCGTTAGCATAGATAAACTCTCCCTGTCCGTGGGGCTGAGAGCTAACAACATCAGTATTGATATTTCTTACCAAACGGAACTCTCCCTCATAGCGATCGCCGTTGGTAAAAATCACCCTTCCAGAAGTAATATTGCCGTTCTCAAAGATTCCTTCGACTCTGCCATCGTCGGCGAAAATAAAGGTGCCCTGGCCGTTTGGCAAACCGTTGACAAATTCTCCCTCATAGCGATCGCGATTTATATAAGTATAAATACCTGTTCCTTCCGGTCTGCCGTTAACGAACTCTCCCTCGTAGCGATCGGCCGCCCTCTCGCCACCGTTATAAACGCATTTGACAAAACCATCGGGGAGACCACCTTCGCAATAGGGAGGCCTTTGCTCTCCCTCCTGGGCAATAACGGGTTGAAGGTTA
>CALKCV010000234.1 GCA_938083405.1 uncultured Microcoleaceae cyanobacterium
TCGCAACTGCGACCCTAAATTCCCCGATTTAACAATTCCACAGCAGAATAAGAAAAAACGAACCTTTATATCCTAGAATAGTCATAACTAAAATGTCAAAACCAAACAAACGATCTACCATGCCATCCAAAACCCCAAAATCCTTATTCAGCCTCGCCCTCAGCAGCCTGCTTTCCTTCACCTCCATCGCCCCCCTAGCTAGCGCCGCCCCACCGCGCAACCCCGACCAAGAAGTAGAATGCGAAATCTTAGTCGTCGGCGGCGGTCTCTCTGGGGCCGCCACCGCCTACGAAAGCTTAAAACAAGGTCGCACCGTCTGCATCACGGAAATTACCGACTGGGTCGGCGGTCAAATCTCCTCCCAAGGCACCTCGGCCCTAGACGAACGCGCCACCCAGCGGGAGCTATTATTCTATCCGCGCGGCTATCTGGAACTGCGAAAACGCATCGAAGAAAAATACGGCAGGCTAAACCCAGGGGGCTGTTGGGTAAGCGTCTCCTGTTTTATGCCCTACGACGGTCACAACATTCTCTTCGGAATGTTGCAAGACGCCGCCAAACAAGGAAAAGGCACCCTGAAATGGTTTCCCAACACCGTTATTAAAGAGTTAGACATTTCTGGCAGCCAAATTCAAAGCGCGATCGCCATCCAACATCAACCAGCCGACGGTACTCCCCCCCTCAAGACCGAACCCCTATCCGCAGTCATCCAAGAAGCCTATCGCTATCAAGACTCAGACAGACTCGACAAAACCATAATTCGGTTCAAACCCAAACCCCCAGAGCAAGCAAAAGATAGAAAAGCGGGCGCCGCCGACTGGTACGTCATCGAAGCCACCGAAACCGGAGAACTGATCGGCCTGGCAGACGTCCCCTATCGTCTCGGCATCGATCCGCGTAGCGCCTTAAACCCCTCCTCCCCCAGTAAAGAAGGCGATGCCTACTGCACCCAAGGCTTTACCTACACCTTCGCCATGCAGGCAAGGGAAGAACCGCAAAACAACCAAATGCCATCCTTTTATCCCGAGTACGCTCCTTATTATAGTTACGAGCTCTCCCGCCTGGCAGATTTTAACCTCGTTTTCACCTACCGTCAGATCTGGTCCATGAAACCCGACGAACCGCGATCGCCAAACCCGAGAAACAACCCCATCTATCCGGGGGACATCTCCATGCAAAACTGGACCTGGGGCAACGACTACCGCCCCGGCACCAACCGCGATAACTTAATCTACTCCCGCGACCAACTCCAAAGAAGCGGTCAACTCCAACCCGGCGGCTGGATGGGAGGCTTGCGCGCCGACGCCTTGCGCAAAGGGGAGGAAAATTCCCTCGGTTATTTCTATTGGTTAGTCGAAGGCACCACCGACTCCCAGTTAGGCGACGGCGTGAAGGAAAAGCATCCAAACCATGTTTTTCTCAGCGGTTTTGATTCCCCCATGGGCACCGCCCACGGCCTTTCTAAATATCCTTATATTCGCGAAGGTCGCCGCATTATCGGTCGTCCAGACAAGACTCACCCCGAAGGTTTCGTCATATCCGAAGTCGATATTACTCGCAAAGATTTTAACGACGATTTCTACCGCGAGAACCTCTCGGAGAAAGAATATCGTTACGCGCGCGGGGCGATCGCCGGTTTGGAAGCCCCCGCTTTAGCTTTGGGGCAAGTATCGCCCGGGGATATCCAGTCGCGATCGCGCTCTACCATTTATCCCGACAGCGTCGGCATCGGTCATTACGCGATCGACTTCCACCCCTGCATGAATACAACCCCTGCCTATTCTCCTGGAACAGCCGAACGCGAAGGAGTACGTCAAGGTCAAGGGGCAGCCTATCCTTTCCAAATACCCCTGCGATCGACCATACCCCAAAAAATCGATAATCTCCTGGTAGCCGGTAAGAGCATAGCTGTTAGCTATATTGCTGCCGCCGCCTATCGGGTACATTCTTTCGAGTGGTCCGCAGGTGCCGCAGTCGGTATTACCGCCGACTTTGCCCTGGAAAATGGAATTTTTCCATACCAGTTAGTCGATGAAATGCCTTCTAAGGAACCTCAGTTAGAACTGCTGCAAAGTCGCCTCCGAGAACTAGACAACCCCACCGCTTTCCCCAGAACTTCCATTTTTAATAACTCCTGGGACAGTTGGAAATAATTCACAATTAATAATTAATAATTAATAATTAATAAGTGTGGTGTGAAAACTCAGGGGTCCAGAAACCCGGTTTCTTTGAGAAACCGGGTTTGTCTTCGATGTCGTAGGTCACAATTCGCGTTCTAATGTAAAAATATTGTTCGTAGTAATCGCGCTTTGCGATTGATATAGATAAATCGCAAAGCGCGATTACTACAATCAACAATTGTTAATTATTAATTATTAATTATTAATTATTAATTACTTAAGATATCTTTTACGTTCTTGTTGTAAAGTCACAGCAACTCTTTGATAATTAACTATTATGCTCGGCATCAACAGAGATATTTTGATAAAGTTCCCGTCTTTTGCCAAAGATTTAACCTCGTTAAATAACTCAGATAAAGCTATACCGCCTACGGTGCCGCTGAGGGATTTGAGAGTATGCGCCACTCTTTCTAAAGTCTCTCCATCCTTTGCCGCCAAAGCCGCCTTCAGCTCGCTTAAAAGTAAATCGCTTTCCTTGAAATAATCATCAATTATTTCTACTAGAAATTGATTGTAAGCTTCGCCTTCGAGGGCGATGGGCGATGTCAAATTTATTTCAGCAATACCTACTTCATCTTGGTAACTAACTTCCTCGGCATCCGACCCATTCTGTTGCGAAAATTCACTCATTCCAGCAGTTAGTATTTGCTCTTGACTTCCGGCTTGAGCAGTCTTATTTTGCCTGGTTTTTTCGTATTTTTTCAAAGCAACAATTAAATCGTTAACGTGCATCGGCTTGCTCAAATAATCCTGCATCCCAGCATTAATACATAACTGGCGATCGCCCGACATCGCATTAGCAGTTAAAGCTATTATATAAGGCCTTTCCTCCTGGTTCCAATCTTCGCAAATTTTCCGCGTAGCTTCCAAACCATCCATCTCCGGCATCTGCATATCCATCAAGACGACATCGTATTCCTGACGCTTTAAAGCCTCCAAAACCTCCAAACCATTAGCCGCCACATCTGCCAAATAACCCAACCTTTTTAAAATATTTAAAGCAACCTTTTGATTGACAGCATTATCTTCTGCCAACAAAATTCTCAAAGGCAACTTTTCTGCCAAATTAGGAATTTCTGGTTTTTTCCTTTCCTGCTTGCTTGCCGTTAACTTAACCGGCTGTTTGAGGAAGATTCCTAATAAAACTTGGTACAAGTTAGATTGTTTTATTGGTTTCTGCAAAATAGCAGAAAAAGCAATTTTTTGCACTTCTTCCGAGGATACTGAGATGCCGCTAGAACTAAGCAATACTAAAGGCAAAAACTCGCAATTCTTCAGCTTGCGAATTTCAGTTGCTAAATGCACGCCATCCATTTCCGGCATTTGTAAATCCAAAATCGCTATATCGAAAAAATTTTCTTCCTTTAATAAGTCTAAAGCTTTCCCGGGTAACGAAATTAAAGTTGGCTTCATTCCCCAAGATTGAGTTTGTAAGCTCAATATTTTCCGATTAGTAGCATTATCATCAACAATTAATATTTGCTTATCTGCTAGTTCTGGCTGTTCTAGTAATTCCATCTCAGCCAATTGAGGAGCAATTTTTGCTTGAATTGTAAAGTAAAAAGTAGAACCCTTATTAACTTCGGTTTCTACCCACATTTTGCCCCCCATTAATTCGCTGAGGCGCTTGCTAATTACTAAACCTAAACCCGTCCCTCCATACTGTCGAGTTATGGAGGCATCCACTTGACTAAAAGCTTGGAATAAACGTTCTTGTTTCTCTGGAGGAATGCCAATGCCAGTATCCCGCACTGAAAATTCTATTTGATAAATTGTCTCTTCATTTTCTATCTCGATTTCTTTAGCTTTAACCGTCACTACCACTTCCCCAGTCGCGGTAAATTTAATCGCATTGCTGAGTAGGTTCATTAATACTTGTCGTATTCTCGTTACGTCTGCGATTACACCTTTTGGCACCGAAGGTTCTATGTAGTAAGCTAATTCTAAACCTTTTTCTCTAGCTTTGGGCGCCAATAAATCTAATACTTCTTCCACAGAACTCCTTACCAGTAAAGGTTGCTGTTCTAGTTCCAGTTTACCAGACTCGATTTTGCTAAAATCGAGGATATCGTTAATAATGGTTAGCAGCAAATCTCCACTGGTACGAATTGTTTCGACAAAATCCTTTTGTTGCAGGTTCAGTTCGGTATTTAGTAATAAACTTGTCATGCCAATTACGCCATTCATAGGAGTTCTAATTTCATGGCTCATGGTTGCTAAAAAATCGCTTTTTGCCCGCGTCGCATCTAGGGCAGTATCCCTGGCAGATTCTAATTTTTTATTAGTTTGATAAAGTTCGTTGGTGCGTTCTCCGACCAATTGTTCTATTTTTGTAGTTCTGTCTATATTCGAGTATAAATAAAAAGCGATCGCCCCCGTAAATAAAAAACCTCCTGCCAAAACTTCCCAAGAATTAAAGAATTTTCTGGCTGCCAAAAATTCCGGTGTTGGAGTGAATATTACTAACCATTCTCTATCGGGCAAATTAACAGTTTCTATTGCGTAAAAATCCTGGGTTTGCGCTCTACCTTCAAAGTTAGATAAAGCCTCGACTTTACCGTTTTTTATTGGGTCTTTACCGAGGGACGTAGAACCTGGCATCAAGTACATTAACTTTGCTGTTGATGCCGATAGTTTGTCGTAGATATAAATATTAATTGGGTCGGATACATCAGTTAAATGGATTAAAGTTTTTTCCACCAAGTTCCGAACTCTGAACGCCCCCGATACAAATCCCAAAAGATTTTGTCGGCGATCTTCTGGAGAGTTATTAACAATTTGTTTTTGATAGATCGGCAGCAATATTAAAAAACCATATTCGTCTTCCTCTTCGTCTAGGAGTAATCTTATCGGTGCAGTTGCTATGGGTTTCCCGCTATCGCGCGCCTGTTCTAAAGCATTTAATCGCTCCCAATTAGAAGCTAAATCGAAGCCAATAGCTTCTTCATTTTTTGAAGATGGTTCTAAGTAATAAATAGGAAAATATTCATCCCTTTCTCCAGAAGTTACCATCTCCCCTTTTTCGTTACGAACCTTAAATTGAAAGTTAGAATAACCATCCGCTTTTGCCCTCGCTTCATATTCTTCTCTTTCAGCAGCAGTAACTCTAGGAATCCACTCCAGCCCTTGAATGCTTTCTAGCCGGGACAAGGCAGAATTGACAAACTGTCGAAATTCTTCTCTGGATACTTCTTCGGAACTATCATAAAAACTTCTCATGGATAACAGCACTTCTAAGCTTCGCTCTACTTCTCTTTCGATCGCTAATGCTTTACTTTTTGCTAACCCTTCAAACTCTATTTTAATTTTTTCCTGTTCCCAATTTCTGATGAATGCAAAGCCAATCCCAGATAACCCTAAACCAATAATTATTGTTAATATTATTGACCAATATTTGCGTACAAATGTTTGGCTTGCTTTTGTTTCGTTTAAAATTTTCATTTTTAACTATCCTCAATAATGCTTGAAATTAAGCGATCTCTAAGTTTTCAAACCTAAAGCGATCGCTTGAAAAAATGCATAGCCCTCAACTTTCCACCCCCTCGCCAACAATGCAATGGAGTTTTCTTCATTAATTGCGGGGCTTCCACGGGACCGAAATCCCATCATCGGGCCCGATGGACTTTTTGGTGGAAGTAGCATTAATTTTCATTATATCAGATTGCTCTAGTGAAAATGACCAAACCATATTTTCTGCCCGCAGGCAACCGCTCTTTAGACTTTTTGCAAAAACCCTTCCTGCTTGCTTGAAATATTTATATGCAGTATATAATAGACCTTGAATTTAGTTTGTAGTAATCGCTTTAGCGATTCATATCGACTAATCGCTAAAGCGATTACTACAAACAGTTACTACATCTTTAGCACTACCTTAATTTCCCGGGATCCAAAGCGCTCTATGCTTTTATTACTACCGTTATTCATACTCATAGTCTAACTAAAGAAGACTACCATCCTTAAAAAGAATCATGCAAGACGACACGAAACCCTTCCACTCGGCAAACTTGTTAAAATATGTCTTAGTATTGTCAAGACAATGGAGGATAATCTTATTATGACCGGCATATTTAGCGCAGTGAAGGCTGCCACAGCTTCCCCCACCGTCACGCGAGATCGCGTTCGCGAAGTCGTTCGCACCCCTTATCCTAATTATAAAGTAATAGTCCTAAACGATGATTTTAATACTTTTGAACACGTCGCCGAATGTTTGATGAAATATATCCCGGGCATGAGCGGCGATCGCGCCTGGGAACTCACGAACCAAGTTCACTTTGAAGGTCAAGCTACCGTCTGGGTCGGACCCTTGGAGCAAGCGGAATTATATCATACCCAGTTAAGTCGCGCCGACTTAACAATGGCTCCCCTAGAAAAGGCTTAAGCCTAACCATCGGCAACCCTGACAGCTTCGGTTTTATTGGTCTTGCTAATTCAAAGCGATCGCCCTATTAAAAGCTAAAAGAAGATGAGTTATTGCTGGCTGAGAAATTTTTACTCAACAGTAATAACACCATTTTCATTTAACCATGCAACAGATAATAGGTAATAAATAATGCCTAATGACTAATAGGTAATAATTGACTTATTGGAATTACCTAAGAATTAATAATCGAATAAATTCAGGTTGTAAAGAGATATTTTCAAGGATAAAACAAGAAAAAGTTGTTATTTAATTCAATTACCTTCTTTTTTTTGAATAGTAACCCAGAAAATGTTAACCCAGAAAATGTTAATGGTTAAATCGGGCATTTATTTGTATTGCTTATTTAATGAATAAGTATAAAAACCTAATTCAATTTTAAGTTAGCTTTTGCTATTTCTGATTCTATCGACTAGACTGGATGCAT
>CALKCV010000235.1 GCA_938083405.1 uncultured Microcoleaceae cyanobacterium
CCCCGTTTGATAATCGTTAGAAACATAGCCTAGCAAACCGCCAAACCCCGTATAGCAGTAAGAAGTTTGAGGGGCGCTGCCGTATTCCAAGCACAGATTAACTGCTTTGGAAGTTATTACCGCCCACAATTTTTGATGGGAACGATAAGTCGGCGGCCCCATAGTTATTAATAATTTGATGGCGACTTTTTTCTCTGGAGAGGTCATTATTGGCAAGTCGTAGAGGGAAGGAATTGGGCGATCGCCTATCTTCTTCTTCACTTCTGCCATTTCTAAATCTCGCGCTTTTTCTAAGTTCTCTTCTGGCAAATATACATCTATTAAAGAAAGAGCTTTTCGACCTATTTTAATCGCCTCCGCATATTCCGCCCTTAAGGTGTATTGAACGATTAAAATGTTGTAAATTTCTGCCTTTTCAATCTTAGTTTTAGCCCGTTCGATTGCTAAATCGATCGAGCGTTCCGACTCGTCAAAATTGCCATTAAGATATTCAACTGCCGCACGTTCTACATAAGCATCCAAAGCTAGCTGGTAATGGGATACCCAAGTTGGGGCAGTTACCGCTTCCACTGCCACTATTAAATATTCTAAAGCTTCCCGATAAGCCGTGGCATCTTTAGCTTTTTTCCCCGCTTCTAAATTGAGAGCAATTAACTGAATTTTTTCTTCATCTCCCGCAATTAATTCTCGTCCGATATTGAGGCGATCGACTATTTCAAACAGTCTCTCCAATCTTTGTTTCGCATCTAATTTTGCTAACAACAAGCGGGCTATTTGCAAATAAAGAGCTTTTTTCTTATCTTCCTCGATTAAGGCATTAGCGGCTTGTTGGACGCGATCGTGCAGGAATTTGAACCTTAAGATTAATAATTCCGACTCGATAATTTCTCCGACATTTTCTATCTCCAACTCCGACAAAGGTAAGATTAATCCTTCTCGAATAGCTGCGATTAAATCTCGGAAAGTTTCCCCAGCAGATGCCTCGTAAACGATCGCCAAAGTTCCCAGGTCGAAATTATTACCTACGCAAGCAGCCAACCGCAAAACCTTTTGAGTTTTTTCGGGCAATTTTTTCAACTTACCCACAGTTAAATCTACCACGTTATCCGTAATATTTTTCTCTTCTATTTGCTCCACATCCCACTGCCAACAGCGGCGTTCTAAATTAAAGATTAGCAACTGTTCCGAGTGCAAATTTTTCAGAAATTCATTAACAAAGAAAGGATTTCCCCGAGTTTTATTCCAGACTAATTCTGCCAAAGGTTGAACCCTAGCCATATCGCTTTGGAGGGTATCTGCGATTAATTTACTCACCCAGGACAGTGCTAAAGGAGTTAAAGTAATTCGATTAACAGTTGCTCCCTTTTCTAGCAGGTTTTCTACAGTCATTATGAAAGGATGAGTCGGACTAACCTCGTTATCCCGATAGGCACCAATTAAAAACAGATATTTGGTTTTGTCATCTGTCATTATTAATTCCAACAACTTTAAAGTAGCCGAGTCCGCCCATTGTAAATCGTCTAAAAAGATTGCCAGGGGATGTTCTGGGGAACAAAACACTCGGATAAAATTTTGAAAAACCGAATTAAAACGGTTTTGGGTTTCGCTAGGAGTTAGCTGAGGTACGGCAGGTTGTTTGCCGACTATTAATTCGACTTCGGGAATCACATCGATAATAACTTGTCCGTTTTTTCCCAAGGCAGCCAGCAATTTTTCTCGCCACTCGTCGAGTTTTTCTTGAGTTTCGCTTAACAGTTGTCCCACTAATTCCTTAAAAGCACTTACCACTGCCGAATAGGGAACGTTTCGCTGAAACTGGTCGAATTTACCGGAGATAAAATCACCCCGTTTTTCGGTTATTGGTTTGTAAATTTCTTGCACTATAGAAGTTTTGCCAATGCCGGAATATCCCGCCACTAGCATCATTTCTATTTTGGAGCGATCGCGGTCTATTTCACCTACCGCTACTCGCTCGAATGCTGCTAATAAATCGTCTATTTCTTCTTTTCTGCCATAGAGTTTTTGGGGAATTTGAAACTTACCCGAAATGTCTTTTTCTGCTAAAGTAAATTCTTCTATGGTTCCCGTTGTTTGCAACCCATTCAAACAAGTTTCTAAATCCGCAGCAATACCCAGAGCGCTTTGATATCTATTTTCAGCGTTTTTCTCCAACAATTTTATGACAATTTTACCAACTATCGGGGGAATTTCCGCATTTAATTCCTGGGGAGGCAAAGGAGTTTTAGCAAGATGACAATGCACCAATTCCATCGGCTCCTTAGTATCGAAAGGTCGCTTAAGGGTCAGCATTTCATAAAAGGTCGCCCCTAAAGAATAAAAATCAGTTCGATAATCTAAAGAACGGTTCATCCGTCCCGTTTGTTCCGGTGAAATATAAGGAAGAGTTCCTTCTAGAACGTTAGGATTTTTTAAGGTAGGATTTTCTCTGGTTAATTGACTGGCAATGCCAAAGTCAATGATTTTTAATTCTCCAGTGGCGGGGTTGAGAATGATATTTGAGGGGTTGATGTCTTTATGAATTATATTCTCGGCGTGGACTTGACTTAATGCTTTAGCGATTTTCATCGACAAGACTAAAAATTCCTCCAGAGTCCAGGCTGTCTGGGACATTATAAGTTTTAAGGATTTTGCTCCTATATCCTCGAAGGCGATCGCTAAAGTGTTCTCGTATTTTTCTAAACTATAAGCCTTGATGACTCCTTCTCGACCCAGTTTGCGGGTAATCTCGTATTCTTGTTTGTATCTTGTAAGTTCCGACGCACTGGGATAGTCCGACCTGAGAACTTTAATAATTACCGCTTGCTTATCCTCTTTTCGGATAGCGCGATATATTTGAGAATTAACGCTATCATAAATTGAGTCTGTAATTTGATAGCCTTCGATAGCGATTGCACTCATGTCACTTAAGTATTTCTATCTAATAAAAAGTATTATTTGGGCGCTCGATAGTTGCTTGACAAACAACCCATTTTGTTGTTTTCTGCAGTCTCGATTTTAACCCAACTCGACTATTTAACCTCCAAGGCCATTTGCCGCTGTTTTAGATTTTAGATATTACCTTGCCTTTGGCCTCGAAAAATCCACAATCCAAAATAGAAAAAATCTCAAACCCCTCTAAACTATAGCAATCCGTAGATCGTTGGCGATATTTTAGAAACCCGGTTTCTTTGAGAAACCGGGTTTCTGGCCCCCCCATTTTCCACAACCCGTTTAGGATTGCTATAGCAGTAATAAAAGGAAAATGGTATGCTAAGAAAAAAACATATTTTACGCCATACTATTAATTTTAAACCCTTGGAAAAAAAAATGCCGTTCCTGAAAAAAAACTTAACTTTTTTAGTAACAATATTGTTACTAACGCTGACGGGATGCAACCTTTTTCAGAAAACCCCTACGGAAATTCACTTACCTTTCGGGAATCCCAGCAATGCGACCAATTCTACAGAGAATCCCAATAATTATTTAATGGAAAAACCCCAATATGTTTTATCCTACAATCGAGACAGAGGAACTCCAAATTGGGTAAGCTGGCAGCTAACAAAATCCTGGTTGGGTTCGAGCGATCGCCAAGACGATTTTCGCCCCGACGAAAGTTTGCCGGAAAAATGGTATCGCGTCGGACCGAACGATTATAGAAACAGCGGATTTGACCGAGGACATTTAGCACCCTCGGCAGATCGTTCTGCCAAAGAAACGGATAATTCGGCAACTTTTGTGATGACAAATATGATGCCCCAAAGTCCGAAAAACAATCGGGATACTTGGAGGGAATTAGAGGAATATTCTCGCCAACTTGTCAAAGGCGGAAAGGAACTTTACATCATCGCCGGCAGCTACGGAAGCAGAGGAAAATTAGCGGGAGGAAAGGTAACTATTCCCAGTCGAACTTGGAAAATTATTGTAGTTTTAGAACCTGGTTCTGGTGCGAGGGGAATTAACAAAAATACCAGAGTTATTGCAGTAGATATGCAGAATACGCAAAGGATAGGCACTAATTGGAAAAGGTATTTGGTTTCTGTGGATAAAATCGAAGCTGCGACGGGTTACGATTTCTTTTCTAAAGTGCCTAAAGAAATACAAAATGTTATTGAAGCTCGGGTGGATGGTAAGTAATTAATAATTAATAATTAATAATTAATAA
>CALKCV010000236.1 GCA_938083405.1 uncultured Microcoleaceae cyanobacterium
CTATAAAAAAGTTCGTAGCAATCGCGCTCTTCGCGATTTATCCATATTAAAAACGACTAAAGTCGTTACTACAAACTCAGTTATTTTCTCTAACTTTTTCTGGAACTCCCACCGGGGAAAAACCAGCGATCGCTTTTAAATTTTGACAGCGAATTAACTCGTTAAAATCCAAACTGGAGCGCCTTTCTAATTTAGCTACAGCTTCAATTCCTTGTAACAAATAATTAGCCGCCTCCACCTCAGTATAACCCCTTCTACTCGCAACTCCCACTGCGGCTTCATCGGCGTCTAATTCTACTTTCACGCTACGATTATTGCGCCAAATGCGAGTTGCGGCAAAGGCAGTCAAACCCCCAGCGATTAAAATACCGACTAAATCTAGTTCCGTTATTTCCGAGATACCTCCTAACAATCCGCCAGCCAAAACAAAGCGATCTAGATCGAATTTCAACCATTTAATTTCGCAGGACCAGCAGACATGATGCAGCATAACCATATCCCGTTGCTGTTTGGGCAGCCGCCGCCACAAATCGAAATTAATATAAATCGGACGTTCCCTATTCCAAGGAGTCGGAAACGGAGTTTCTATTACTTTTTGCTGTTGCGGTTTGCTAATAATTTTCGCCAGCATTCGCCCCGAGGCGGGCATAATTTCTAATAAGCGATAAACTTCCTTATCTAGGTTCATTTTTTCATAAAGTTCGTACGCTAAAGCAATTAGCTGTTCGTAGTAATCGCGAAGAGCGATTCTCAAAGTTCGTAGTATAGCATTTATCGAATCGCTGAAGTACATTTTCGCTCCCCCATTATCCCCCGGTCGATCCCCCCCCGCCCCCTTACAGGGGTAAGTTTTTAAGATTTTGAGTGTATGAGACGCGGAGAGGGGGAGACACGGGGACGCGGAGATGCGATTTTCCGGTGTCACCGTGTCACCGTTTCACCGTGTCACCGTGTCCTTTCTACTCAAAAAGAAAAAACTTACCCTTGTAAGCCCCCAGCCCCCCTTAAAAAGGGGGGAGCCATATTTTTCACTCGTCCCCCGGACATTAAAAACTTTTTCCTCTGGCCTCCCCCTTTTTAAGGGGGACGGGATTCAGGATCGACAGGGGGATAATGATGGTTCTTCCTCTGGTTCCCCCCTTAAAAAGGGGGGTCAGGGGGGATCCACAGGGGGATAATGGTGGTCTCGAAGAAGCCCAAAAAATAAAACAGCATCTCGAAGCTGCCGGTGCGAAACTTTCTATTAAGTAAAAAGCTGAAAAGACATGAACGCTTTAGCTGTCTGGAAGACAACGGAAGAAATAGAAAAATTAGTCGAAAAATTCAATAACTGCACTCTACCAAGAGGAGATTGGAATCATGCAGCGCATTTAATAGTTGCCTTGTGGTATCTCAGAAATTATCCAGAAACAGAAGCAATAAATCGCATCCGCAACGGCATCAAAAAATACAACGCAGCGAAGGGCGTAGAAACCACAGAAAATAGCGGCTATCACGAAACTATGACCCTATTTTGGATTAAAATGGTGCAACAATATTTGTTAGCTGCTTCCCCCCGTCTTTCTCTAGTAGCAATCGCTAACGATTTAATAAATACCTACGGCAACCCATCTCTGCCCTTTGCATATTACAGTCGCGAAAAGTTAATGTCTCTCGAAGCGCGAAAAAAGTGGGTAGAACCAGATATAGCAATTAACAATTAACAATTAATAATTAATAATTGGCTTATTAGCGCGGTAATGGTTGAAAAAAGCCACCTTCATTCCACGCCTACAACCAAATTGTTAATTGTTAATTATTAATTGTTAATTATAAAAGGAGGTAATAACAATGAAAAACGAAGAACGCGATTTGCGTTTAGAAATGCTAAACAGCCTGCTGACAACTCCCCACCGCCAGTTAGAATTAGTAGCAGAAACTCATCAATTAATAATAGAAATAGATCCGCTATTCTACGGACACCTAGCCGCCTGGTATCAAAAAAATGGAGACGTGCGGGACCATAAAGAAGTCTTCATGGGGAACTTGCTGACAAGCCCCCTGACAGAACACCGGGATGCAGGCTTTATGATGCTACAAGAATTTCCGCCCTATCAAGTCTCGCGGGTAGTGGACTTTATGAAACAGCATCGGAATAAAGTGCCGCGATCGGCGCGAACAGCAGTGACTCGCTACCTGCGCCACCGGGAAAAAAATCCCCAATTCTTCGATCGCGCCGCCCTGCGCAACCGCAAAGCAATGAAGCATCTATATGCCACCCTGCACGTCAAACCGGGCGATCGCGCCAATGCCATCCTCTTTAAGGAAAAACCCCCAGAAGATAGTCTGGCATTCATGGTCAAGCAATTGGCAAAAGCAGAAACTCCCGGAGACCAAGCAGCATTAATAGTAGAACACAACATTCCTTATACCATTGCCATTGGGACCGTCAAGCAGCTAACGCCGACAGTATTGGTGGCGCTGATTAATTCCATGTCGCCCCAGGAGATAATAAACAACCTCAACTCCCTGCAAAAGCGCGGGGCCCTGGAACATCCAGAAGTAAAAGCCCTGGTGGATGAGAAACTAGAAGCAGCGCAAAAGAGCGATCGCGTCTCTGCCTACAAAGCGCGAGTTGCTGCCGATAGTGCCAGTTTCGATGCCGAGACAGTCGCCAAGCTAGAAAAAGTGACCGACGAACAAGTAAAGAAACGCGGTAAAATTACCGTACCCACTGGTTTGCTGATCGACAAGTCAGGTTCCATGGAAAAAGCCATAGAAATTGGCAAACGCTTGGCAGCATTGGTTTCCGGCATTACCGAAGCCGATTTATTCGTCTATGCCTTCGACAAAATGCCCTACGAAATCAAAGCAAAGGGGACAGAGTTAAGCGACTGGGAACGGGCATTCGAGCATATCAAAGCCGGCGGCAGTACCAGTTGCGGTTGTGCGGTGGAGGCGATGCGGCGTCAGAAAAAACTGGTGGAACAGTTTATCTTGGTGACCGATGAAGGAGATAATAGTACGCCCTATTTTGCAGAAACTTATACCAGCTATTGCCGAGATTTAGCTGTAATGCCGAACGTGGTCATCGTCCGAGTTGGTGCTTATGCCTCTGACTATGTTGAGAGTCAGCTTAAAGAGAAGCGGGCTCCAGTGGAGACCTTTACTTTTAAGGGCGACTATTACTCCCTGCCGAATCTCGTGCCCTTGCTATCTCGTCCCTCGCGACTGGAACTGTTGATGGAGATTATGGAAACTCCACTGCCGGTCCGCAAGGATAAGTAATTTCTGGTACGATGGGGAGGACCAGCTTAATTAAACATTAACATTGAAGGTCCATTCCCGGGCGGTCAAAATCTGCTAAAATTATTAGTAGGGTGTTCCGCCGCCCTAATTTGGAAAACCTATGGAGAACAACTGTGGCAAAAAAATCCAAGGTGAAAAAATCTAGTCTTCTTTTTCAACGATTAAAAGAAGCTCTGGAAAATGGTAGTAAAGTCCGCATAGAAGCTGAGGATAGTTACTACGGCATCCCAGTTAATTTAACCAAGGAGTTTGTAGAAATTTTAGTGCTAGTTCCGCCAGATGAATTTGACGAAGAAGATAATTGCTTTAAACGGGTTACTTGGTTGATTAGCCTCTCGTCTATCTTCGCGATCGCCTATCCGACGGAGTATTGGTCCACGGAACGATTAGAAAAAATGCTCGAAATTGGAACCCAAAAAATGTAACCCTATTTAATTAAAACTAATTAAAACGGGTTCTCCCTTCGCCCCTCAACACTACTAAAACAGGAGTCAAGTTTGACTCCTGTTTTTTGACACCCCGATGTATTTTCATTAATTCAAAAAAAGTGGATTATTCGGAATAATATTCGTAATATCCGCCGTCGCAAACTTCCACGCCAGACTGGATTAACGATCCTTCTCCCACGCTACCGTCGCTTGCCGGGCCCAGAACGCCCATAAAGTCGTACAAGCAGTCTTCCC
>CALKCV010000237.1 GCA_938083405.1 uncultured Microcoleaceae cyanobacterium
TTTCGATCGCTTATATGCCTTCGGCGGCCGTTCTTTCTCTATCTGGGACGAGTTTGGTAATTTAGTTTACGACAGCAGCGACGATTTCGAGAAACTGACGGCCGACCTGTTCCCAAATGACTTTAACTCCGATAACGATGAAAACGGTAGTTTTGACAATCGCAGCGACGACAAGGGACCGGAACCAGAAGGAATCGCGGTAGGTCAAGTAGAAGACATTACTTACGCTTTTATCGGTTTGGAACGGGTCGGCGGGATAATGGTTTATAACATTACCAATCCCAAAAAGCCGAAATTCGTGGAATATTTCAACAACCGCGACTTCGACGGCGATGCCGAGGAAGGAACTGCGGGGGATCTGGGGCCGGAAGGGTTAAAATTTATCCCGGCAAAGGATAGTCCCAACGGTGAGGCATTGTTGGTGGCGGCGAACGAAGTTAGCGGCACCACTACTATTTATCAAGTAAGTGAAACTCGGGCAATTCGAGGAACCCCAGGACGGGATAACCTCAAAGGAAGCGTCGATGAAGATCGCATAAACGGTTTGGGTAGCAACGATCGCATCAGGGGTGGAGGTGGCCGGGATACTTTAATCGGCGGTAATGGCGACGACGATATTAACGGCAACCGGGGCAACGATCGCCTCTTCGGTCAGGACGGCAACGATACCCTCAACGGCGGTTGGGGCAGCGACAGGGTAATCGGCGGCAACGGCGACGACAGGTTAATCGGCCACCGGGGTAACGATCGCCTCTTCGGTAATAACGGCAAGGACGTTCTGGACGGTCGCACGGGTCGGGATTTCTTGAACGGAGCTTCTGGCAACGATACTCTGACTGGCGGCGTCAGCGAGGATACCTTTATCTTTGCCTCAAATAAGGAATTTAGTAGCGCTAATTTGGGGATAGATCGGATTACCGATTTTGAACCAGGAGAAGATCGAATCCTTCTGGACGTAACAACTTTCACTGCTTTAGAAGGTCAAGCGGGAGGCAATATTGCCGAGGGAGATTTCGCAACAGTCACCGATAACAATGCCGCCCGGACTAGCGATGAGGCGATCGTTTATAATTCTGCCACGGGACGGTTGCTGTACAATGCCAATGGCAGCGAGCCAGGTTTTGGCGGGGGGGGTCAATTTGCGATTATCGGTCGCGGGTTGGACCTCGGCGTAGAGGATTTCTCGATCAAATCGTAGTCCATTTCGCAGTAAAAACATCGCTAAAGCGATTACTACGAAGGTTTGTAGTAATCGCTTTAGCGATTCTATTTATATCAATCTCAAACAATCAACATCCAATGCCACCCATAACAGTAAAACAACTATTCATCCACCCAATAAAAGGACTAACGCCCCAGCAGAGCGATCGCCTTTCTCTGACAAAAGGACATGGGATTAAGGGCGATCGGGCCTTTGCCTTGATGTTTTTAAACGAGGGGGACTCGCCGCCTCCAGAGATCGTGCCCTGGATGGGGAAAAAACATTTTGCGGTCCAAAACGATTGGCCCGGACTGGCAGCTTTGGACTGCCATTACGATCCCCAGAGTCGGTTATTAACAGTTCGGGATGGAGGAGTTGAGTTGCTAAAGGCCGAGACTAACTCCGAGGTAGGGCGCGATCGCATTAGTGCCTTTTTCAGCGGCTATTTAGCGAACCTCAAACCAACAGAAGGGGCGCGACATCCCGAGAAAGGGCCCTTGCACTTGGTGGGAGATGGTGGCGGGGAGACTCGCTATCCAGACAGACAACCGGTGCATATTTCCCTGTTGAGTCAGGCAACTTTGGACGAGTTGAGCGAAGTGGTGGGAGAAAAAATAGATGTACGGCGGTTTCGTCCTAATATTTTGTTAGAAGGAATGGAAGCTTGGGAAGAGTTTAAGTTAGTGGGGAAGGAATTTAAGTTAGGCAGTGCCAAAATAGATATTAGTGCGAGGATCGGTCGATGTATTAATATTGAAGTAAATCCAGAGACAGGCGATCGGGATTTGCCGTTGTTATCTATTTTGCGAGACAAATTCGGTCACGCCCAGACAGGAATTTTAGCAACGGTTGACACTGACGGCGTAGTGGCAGTGGGAGATGAGATGGAATTGAAGTAGAACAGGCATCTTGCCCGTCAAAAGCATCTTGCCCGTCACCCGTAGGACAGGCATCTTGCCCGTCAAAAGCATCTTGCCTGTCAGACGCGGACTATATTACAGAGGAGAACCATAAACTTCCACCTCATCTAAATGCAAGCAATTTTCTTCAGCTAACTGTAGGCGAACGTAACGGGCAGGTATGGAGTCAAGAGAAACTATCAGGGGTTGAGTATCAATTCCTCCTAATATGACATTATTATTATTGGCATAAACTAATTTCCACTCGCTACCATCTAACGACAGTAAGATTGTCAGGGTTCGGCTGCGTTCCGCGCGAGCGTTAACTCTGTTATAAACCCATACTTGAGTTAGTTTATAAACATCTAATAAATCTACTTGCCACCAAGGATTGACTTCTTTAGCTGTATGAAAACCAAAACTTCCATTTTTCACACCTTTAACTGCTCCTAAAGCATCGTTTGGTTTCGACCATTTTGACAAAGAGCTTTGCTTTGCCGGTTTCTTTAAAGCTAAGTTTTTACCTGGAGGTTTGGGAAAAACTTTTTTTCTGGCAGTGTTTTTTACATACAGAGCATTTCCCCAATTTTTATAATTCATGGATAAGTTTTTGAGTCGGAAACCATAACTTTTTAGAAATGCCGTTACTTCTTCAAAGGTACAACCGCCTTCATATAAAGCTTCTTCGCTAACTTCTGCATAGACAGACGTCAAGCGATCGCTTAATAAACGCTCCGCTCCATTAAGCACTTTTAATTCGGCGCCTTGAACGTCCATTATTAAAGTATCAAAATTATGGCTGGAAAATTTTTGTTTGATGATGCTGTCTAGGGTTATAGTTTTGATTTTTAAAGAGTTAACGTATTTAATATTTGGATATAAAACAGAATGTTGACCCAGGGGCAACATACTTGAAGACAGACTATTATTGGTGATGTTAAAAACTACTTCTTCATCATCTTTATCCGAAATTAAATGTTGTAATGGATAATGATTTGGTATGTTTGCTAAATTGGCTTTAAGCTTTTCAAAAGCATCGGGTATGGGTTCAAAATACAAACAAATTTCAGCGCCGGAGGAACGGTATGCGGAAATTTCTTGACCGATATTAGCTCCTACATGAATTATGCCTTGAGGTGGGGCTAATCTTAGAGATGAAAGAAGTTTGAGAGGATGAGACATAATAAAAATTAACAATTAATAACGTTTCGGATAACAGGCGAGACGCCTGTTCTACCAATTAACATTTTCCCAATTGAGTGGGAGGCGATGAGTTGACGATCGCTCTCTGGCGAGAAAAACAGCCAATGGCCCAATGCCCCATTCGCCATTCCCCACCCACGGAGTAGAATAAGGTAAGAATACGCAAAAATATGCCCTGGAGGACACCGAATGTGGACGAATTA
>CALKCV010000238.1 GCA_938083405.1 uncultured Microcoleaceae cyanobacterium
CTACTTTTGTAGTAATCGCTTTAGCGATTTATCTATATGAATCGCTAAAGCGATTACTACAAACAGTCACTACTAGAAGGCGATCGCCTCCCATAACTAACAGCGGTCAACTAATGCTTAATTGTTAATTGAAAGCCCTTGCCACCTTACAATTAACAACTAACAACTAACTACTTTTTATAAACATTACCATCTACATCAATTTCCAGAGGAGTATTAGGAAAGTCGCTTTGAGTCAGATAGCGAATTAAAGAAATACTCTTCCCTTCCGGATCTGGATAAGGAATGCCGCTGATATCTAAACGCACTGGATGAATTTTTCCCGACATAAAATCTCCCTGGGAATTAAGGCGGACTTCCAGAACCAAAGAATAGCCCTTTTCTGCCTGAGTGGATAAAGTTTCATAGCCGACAAAATTGCCGAGGGAATAGGCAATTAACTTACCATCATACAGTTCTAAAGCGCGGGGAACGTGGGGGCCGTGAGCTAAGATTAAATCGGCGCCTGCTTTAATGGCAACTTCAGCAAATAAAACCTTATTACCGCGATTTTCTCCATAGAAATATTCCGTTTCGTTTCTGATATGTAAAGCTGCCGTGCCCTCCGCCCCAGCGTGGATGGAAATGACGATAATATCTGCTCTTTCGTCCGCTTGTTTAATAATTCGCCGCGTGCCTTCAAAATCCAAGATTGAATTGTGAAAGTCGTAATTGCTAAAGCCGATAAAAGCAACGGTAATGCCGTTTACTTCTTTATAGACAATTTGACCTTTTTTACCAACGGCCTGCATTCCCAAACTATTGATATTGGTCATGGTATCTTCAAAACCTTTATCGTCGAAGTCGTAGGAATGGTTATTAGCGATACTTAGAATATCAAAGCCTGCTTCTTGTAAATAGCGGGTAAAACTAGGAGGAGTTCTGAAAGCATAAACTGCCCCTCCACCGACATTTTTCACAGTGTTAGGATAGTCGGTCAAGGTACTTTCAAAGTTGCCAAATAAAATATCGGCATTTCCCAGAAGAGGCTTGACGGACTGAAATAAAATACTGCCGTCGCTGGGAATATTGTTATCGGGATAATTGCTGCCCAGAATGACGTCGCCAACTGCTTTGATGGTGATGACATTGTTATTAGTATTAGCTTGGGCTTGCAGCGGGGATGCTGTAAATTCTGATAGCTGAAAAACGTCGGGATCGGATTTTGAATTGGCGGTAAAATCGGGATTATTACCAGAGTTACCTAAAGAACTACTTGCCAGTAATTCTTGATAATTGTCCGCAGATAAATCTTTATTAACTTCGGAACTATCTTGGGGGGTAATAGTAGAATTTATCGCGGATAAGCGGTATTTTTGATAGCCGATTAAAAAACCAGTGAAAGGGATTATTACCAGACCGATACAGCTTACTATTAACCAACCTCGATAATCGGTTTTGTCTTGGCTTTCTGAGGGTTGTTGAAGTTTTTTGAGTTTTTGTTTGAATTTACTAAATACGGATTTAATAGTAATATCTGGGGTGGTTTCGGGGGGATTTTCGGGGCGATAAGTTTGGCGGGAATGGAGTTCGTCTGCTTCGGTTTCCAACTCAGTTTCATTGAGTTCGATCTTATCTTCTTCTATTTCTATGGTAGTTTTAGGCAGTTCTTCTTGAGGGGTAAAGTCGGGATTTTTTTCGGGTTCGTCTGGCACAAAATTAGGTTCGACATCGACGAATTCAGAGTTAGTCTCGATCTCTTCTGGAATTACGGAAACAGGAGTTTCCCTTGGGGACGGAGTGGGTTGTTTAAAACTAATGGGGCGAGTCCAATCTGGCGACTGGTGGCCCAATCTGCGTCCGTAAACGGCGATCGCTTCTATTGATGCCGGTTTGAGGCGCTGCATTCCTCTTTCTATAACTCGAATGCAAGCTTGGGCGTCGAGTAATTGGGGCGCCTCCAGTAATAGATGGAGGCAATTATTTTCTAGACCGGCTTTGGCCGTAATGCCTTTTTTGCCGAGGGCCTTTTCGACGAGGGTGGCGATCGCGTTAGGATTACCTTGTTTGGCTAGTTCTAATATGTTTTGCTGGTTCATTATTTATTTCCTCTGGCATATTTATTCGACTATACTCGGAAAGCAAATAAATTAGCTCCTTTTCAATAGAAGAAAAAAAGCTTTTTATATCTCTAAATATTAGGGCTACGATTGCTACTGGGATTTCAACTTAAACTCCTCGTCGTAATCAGATAAAGGACGATATTTAAGAGGTTCGATAGAATCCAAACTCAAGAGTCGCTGTTGATATTCTTGCAAATATTTCTGCCTTCCCTCATCTCCAACCCGCGCCGGTGCCCAAGCAATATATGGCGGCAAAACCTCCATTCCCACAAAGTAAAGAATGCCGTGATTAATCGGAAACAAAACTTGCCCTATCTCTCCATTTAAACCGGTAGAACTGTACATAGTAGCGGGACCGCCAGTAGTTAGAGATAGCATAGCTTTTTTGCCTTTTAGTCCGCCGCGTTCGTACATTTCTCCCCCTCCATAAGCAAAACCTATAGTAAAAACCCTATCTACCCAACCTTTCATTATCGCGGGTACTGAAAACCACCATAAAGG
>CALKCV010000239.1 GCA_938083405.1 uncultured Microcoleaceae cyanobacterium
AGACGCCTGTTCTACGAACATCACAGGCGAGACGCCTGTTCTACGTTCCAATTAACAATTAGCAAAAAAAAAATCATGCCAGCACTAAAATTAGAAAATGTCAAAAAGCAATTTTCCCGCGAGGTCATCCCGATTAAAAATATGAGTATCGAGGTTGCAGAAGGGGAGTTTTTGACCTTACTGGGGCCTTCGGGTTGCGGGAAATCAACTCTGCTGCGATTAATTGCCGGGTTGGAACAACTGACAGAAGGTCGGGTTATGGTAGGCGATCGCGACGTGACTTTCCTGGGGCCGGGCGATCGCAATATGGCGATGGTCTTCCAGAGTTACGCCCTCTATCCGCACATGACCGTATTTGAGAATATTGCCGCTTCTCTGAAAATTCGCAAAATTCCCGCCGAGGAAATCAAACGCCGAGTCGAAGGCGTTACTAAAAAACTGGAGTTAGGACATTTACTAGATCGCAAACCGAGCAAACTCTCTGGAGGGCAGCGCCAGCGAGTCGCCCTGGCTCGATCTTTGGTAAGGGCTCCCGACGTGTTTTTGCTCGACGAGCCTTTAAGCAATTTGGATGCTTTGTTGCGAGAGCAAGTGCGCGCGGAATTAAAGCAGTTATTCGACTCCCAACAAAAACCTGTCGTTTACGTCACCCACGACCAAACCGAGGCGATGACTTTATCGAGCAAGGTTGCGATTTTGTTCGATGGTTATTTGCAGCAAATTGACTCGCCCCACAGGATTTATACCTATCCCGCTAATAAGTTTGTGGCGGGTTTTGTCGGCAGCCCTCAGATGAATTTACTTACTCTTAAATGCGAGGGTAATAATGCCATTTTGGGAGATTTTAAAATTGCTTTACCAGAACTCCCGAGCAAGCCTTCCGAAATTGTTCTGGGAATGCGTCCAGAAGATGTCCGCCTGGTTGACGAAGAAGATTCCGAAACCGTCAGGGGTAAGGTGTTTTTGGTGGAAGATTTGGGTAAAGAAAAGTTGTTAAGCTTGCGAGTGGAAGGGTCGGATATTGCGGTGCGGGCTTTGGTGCCTTACGATGTTAGTTGGAATGAGGAATTAACCCTTATCAAACTCTCTGGTAAATTAATTCATTGGTTTGATGCTAAAACGGGCGATCGGCTATAGCAATTAACAATTAATAATTAATAATTAACAATTGAGTGGGAGGTGTGGAAGTTAATTCTCGATAGGTAGCCCCAGACCGTCAGGGCCCCGACCGGCTGCTTTATGATATAATGACCGTGGTAGGCAGCTATGCCTGCCATATTTTTTTAACTAAACTTAATCCAACAGGAGCTAAATATGATTGTTGAAGTTCGGCTTTTAAGCGTTGAAGAATATCATAAAATGGGAGAATCGGGAATTATTGCTGCCGACGAAGAGGTAGAATTAATTGAAGGACAAGTTATTACAAAACCAATGAAAGGAACCACTCATAGCGCTCTCAATAAATATCTGGAAAAATTACTGGAAAATCGTTTGCAAGATGCGGCATTAGTCCGAGTGCAAGACCCAGTTAGATTAGATAGCTATTCAGAACCAGAACCGGATATTGCTGTAGTTCTATCGGACCCTTTTTACTATGTCAGCCATCATCCGACACCGCCCGAAATTTATTTAATTGTAGAAATAGCAGATACAACTTTAAAACGAGATACGGAATTTAAAGCTAACGTTTACGCTAAAGCTGGTATTAACGATTATTGGGTTTTAGACCTGACTAACCGAAAATTATATGTCTTCCGAGAACCAACGACAACTGGTTATCAAAACCAGCAAATCTTGTCAGATGATGCTACAATTTCACCCGTGGCATTTCCGAATATAACTATTAGCGTAAGCGAAATGTTGCGACCTTTAACTCTGTAAAAATTAAGCAAATATTGAATGGCAATATATGAAAATAACAAAACCGTCATCTTGGCCGACAACAGAGGAAGAAGCGATCGCCATTCAAGAAGAATTGCGACATCAAGTAATTACCGAAGACCAATTGAAAAACGTTCGATCTGTTGCCGGAGTGGATGTAGATTATAATAATTCCGAGAATTTCTGCCAGGGGGCAGTGGCAGTTCTGAGTTTTCCCAAACTAAAAGTAATAGACAAGGCGATCGCCCAACGTCCCATATCCTTTCCTTACGTTCCAGGGTTTCTCTCTTTTCGCGAACTCCCAGTAATCTTAGATGCCTTAGAAAAACTCACCATCGTTCCCGATCTAATACTCTGCGACGGTCAAGGCATCATTCATCCCCGCCGACTCGGGATAGCTTCTCATCTGGGAGTATTAACAGACCTTCCTACTATTGGCGTGGGTAAATCTTTCTTACTCGGAAAATACGAACCAGTACCAGAAACTCGCGGCAGTTGGCAACCTTTACGGGATCGCCAAGAAGTCGTTGGTGCAGTTTTGAGAACTCGCAGGAAAGTTAAAGCAGTTTATGTTTCCATCGGTCATAAAATTAGCTTGCCAACAGCGATCGATTATGTCATTAAATGCAGCCCTAAATATCGCCTGCCAGAAACAACTCGCAAAGCAGATAAATTTGCATCAATTAGTTCGTAGT
>CALKCV010000240.1 GCA_938083405.1 uncultured Microcoleaceae cyanobacterium
ACATCGCCGAAGAAGTATTTAACTTAGACGCTAGTTTTTATGTCTTTATTTTGCCAGTATTGCAACTTTTCAAGTTTTGGTTCGTTGGATTATTTTTATACGGACTAGCTTCTTGCACTCTCCTCTATTTATTATCAGGAAACAGCCTCGCTCAGGGGATTTTTATGCGTTTTTCTCCCCTACAGCAGCGTCACTTACACGGACTAGCTGGTGCCTTGATGCTAACTGTAGCATATAGTTATTTGATAGACTGCTTCGAGCTGCTTTATTCTCCCAGAGGAGCTGTCTATGGTGCCGCTTTCACTGATGTCAAAATACAGTTACCTGCTAATATTTTTCTAGCAGTATTAGCACTGTTAATTGCAACATTTCTACTCTGGCAAGCGATTTTCTCCGTGCAACCCCTTCAGCCATATATAGAACTAGGTTTGCGTCTGCTTGGTTTGCGTCGTCGCAGGAGAAGAAAGAAAAAACAAATTGCTAAGTTATTCGCTAATAGCTATTCTTTAAGAGCTATATTGACTTGGTATTTAATAATCGCAGCTATTGGTGGATTGGTTTTGCCTGAGATGGTCCAGCAAGTCGTCGTCGAACCTAACGAACTCGAACGAGAAAGCCTTTACCTCGAACGCAGTATTAATCTTACTCGCAAAGCATTTAATCTGGACAATATTGAAACTAAGTTTTTTGACCCAGAAAATAAATTAACTTACGCCGATCTTCTCAAAAATAAACTGACTATTGACAATATACGCATTTGGGATTCGAGGCCGATTTTAGCTACGAACAAACAGTTGCAGCAAATAAGACCATACTATGAATTTTACGATGCCGATATAGACCGCTACACCGTTCTTAAAGAAACTTCAGAAAGAAATCAAAAAAGAGTAACAGAAAAAGAACAAGTAATTATCTCGGCTAGGGAATTAAATTATGAAGCTGTTTCCGAAGCAGCCCAAACTTGGGTGAACAAACACTTAGTTTATACCCATGGCTACGGTTTTACTTTGTCTCCTGTCAGTAAAGTTGGTGTCGGCGGACTGCCACAATATTTTGTGAAAAACATCGGTCCTAGTCCTGCTGTCGATAATAACACTACTTTGGAAGTATCCGAAAGAATTCGCTACAGCATTCCTATTGGGAAACCAAGGATTTACTACGGCGAACTCACTGATAACGAAGTAATGATCTCCACTCAAGAAGAAGATAAAGAATTAGACTATCCCAGCGGGGATACTAATGTTTACAACACATATAGCGGCAGTGGCGGTATTGTAATTAGTAATGCATGGCGGCGGTTATTATTGGCTAAGTATCTTAAGAACTGGCGGATGCTTTTTACTAGGGATTTTACCAAAGATACTAAGGTATTATTTCAGCGGAATATTGCCAGAAGGGTTAGGGCGATCGCTCCTTTTCTTCGCTACGATGGAGATCCTTATTTGGTTGTAGCAAATCCTAACTTTCAAAACGGAAAAACTCAAAACGAACTAACTGAGAATGCCAATCCAAATTATCTTTATTGGATTATTGATGCGTACACTACTAGCGATCGCTTTCCTTATTCAGACCCAGAAAACCATGATTTTAATTACATTCGCAACTCGGTAAAAGTTGTCGTTGATGCCTACAACGGGTCGGTAAATTTCTATTATCTCGATAATCCAAAAGATGCAATTATTACCACCTGGCGGCGGGTTTTTCCGGGAATGTTTAAGCCACTTAAGGATATGCCAGCTTCCCTCCGCAGTCATATTAGATACCCAGTAGATTTATTTAGCGTTCAATCAGAAAGACTGGCAATTTACCACATGGAAAATCCCCAGGTTTTTTACAACAGGGAAGATGTTTGGCGGGTTCCTCAAGAAATTTATGGCGTTAAAGAACAACCGATCGCTCCCTATTATTTAATAATGAAGTTGCCAGAAGAGGAATCAGAAGAGTTTATCTTACTTTTGCCTTTTACTCCCGCAAGTCGCAATAACTTAATTGCTTGGTTAGCTGCTCGTTCTGATGGGGAAGATTATGGGAAATTGTTATTATATCAATTCCCAAAACAACGATTAGTTTACGGACCGGAACAAATAGAAGCTCTGCTCAATCAAGACCCGGATATATCCCAGCAGATTTCTTTGTGGAATCGTCAGGGTTCCCGCGCGGTTCAGGGCAATTTATTGGTGATTCCTATCGAGCAATCTTTGCTTTATGTAGAGCCTATTTATTTAGAAGCAGATCGCAATAGTTTGCCGACTTTAGTTCGGGTGGTTGTTGCTTATGAAAATCGCATTGTGATGAGAGAAACTCTCCGGGAGGCACTTCGAGAAGTTTTTGAGGCAGAACCTACTCCGGCGAGACCTTTATTGGTTCCACCGGCACAAGAGGTTGGTTTGGAATTGCCAGGAAAGGTTAATAGGATCGAATCAGGGGCGATCGCTTCTACATCTGGCTCATCAGAATCGCTCCACTCGGGCCATGCCCTTCGCTAACTGCTACTGGCCAAATTATTCCCTGGGATTGTCTTCGGGTATTAATACCTAACAAGGTCCTCTTAAGAGCGGTTTTTCATTGCCTCTCGATTCTAAGCATTCAGAAAATTTGCTGCCTAACCCAAAGGATTGCCAATCTTTGAATTGTACCCTATAATAAATAGATTTATTAATTTAAAGTTCTACGCTCGCCCAATCAGAATTTAACCTTTTGATTACCAAATCTTTACCTTTTATTAACCTTTTACCCCTACTATAAAATCAGCTTCGCTTTGTATTTAGCAGAACAACATCGAAGGGGAGTCGGCTATGCTGACAAGAATCAAATTTCCCTCTACAAACCAGCAGCAATCTTTTCCTAGGTTCCATTCAGCCACCCTTGGCTGTAGCTGCTGCATTAAGTCCAAGCTGGGTACTGTCTGGGACACTAAGAAAAAGAATCGAGTGCGCTTTTGGGTTGGATGGTTTGGGATGAATTGACTAAAACAAATATCGCGATCGCCAAACTTCTTTCGGGCATCGCAAGTTTTATCCGATCGCCAACCATCCAACACACCAATCACGATTTTTATGTTTTCTCCCGATTTAAGTCAGAGCCCTTCCAGGCAGGCCCTTCGTCATGCCGGTAAAATTTTGCTATTAGAAAATGAAGAACTTCTGCGAGATCTGCTGGTTTTAGCCCTAGAAGAACAGGGCTATGAAGTAGTTATTTCTCAAGAGGGACGTAGCGTTATTCCTACGCTTCAAAACTGTTCTTCTCGAACTGGTGAGTTGTCATTTAACTTACTTATTCTCGATGCAATTAACGGTCTCGATATCTGTCGAATTTTACGACATCAAGGAAATCCCATACCAATTGCGATCGTTGGGGCGAAAGAAAGTGCTAATAACTGCGCTTTTTACCTAGAAGCAGGAGCAGATGATTACCTGACTAAGCCCTTTGGAATGCGAGAATTCTTAGCTCGCTGTGGAGCTTTAATGCGTCGCCAACGTCTAGGTCAACTGCGCCAACCGATCGTGTTTCAATACCAAGATATCAGCCTCTATCCCGAAGAATGTCGAGTTATAGTTCGCGGCGCCGAAGTTAAAATTTCTCCGAAACAATTCCGCTTGTTAGAGCTATTTATGAGCTATCCGCGGCGGGTTTGGTCTCGCGAACAATTGCTAGAACAAATTTGGGGACAGGATTTTATTGGCGATAGTAAAACTGTTGATGTTCATATCCGTTGGCTGCGAGAAAAGTTAGAGATAGACCCAAGCAATCCTCAATATATTATTACTGTAAGGGGGTTCGGATACCGATTTGGATGAAGGATTGACATTTTTTTGTTGATGATTAATAACTGAGAATTGGTGGTAGGGAATTTTGAAGTTATTTGCCTGCTTCCTAGTTCTCAGCATTAACAATTAACAATTGAGCGGATAACAGGCAAGATGCCTGTTCTACCAATTGACAATTAACAATTTTATGTTTTAGAAAATAAAGGTTTGTATGCTTGCCAAACTTGTTGGACAAACTGTCGAAGTTCTCGACGAGCAATTATCAAATCTCGATCTAGACTTTTCGGTGCGTCCAATTCTGATAGAAGGGGAATTACTTCTGTATCTAGGGCAACTCTAAATAAAGATATAGGCAATACCAGATCGGAACTTTCTCGTAAATCAAAAACTGTCTGACTTTCTGGAAAATCAGACAATTTATTATCCGCATAAGACAAGATTTGAAAAAACCAAGGGCGCACCCAACAAGTTTGACGAGTTTCTATAACTTGTATTACTTCTGCATAAAGAAAACTATTTTCGTGTTCTAAACAAACAATTTGGTGGCTTTGGAAGTTTGAATTAGAATCGATAGATGTTAATCCCTTCATTTTTCGCTCTACTCCTATATTCTCGTTATATAGCCGTTTTGAAATGATTTTTAAACAATTGTTGAGTATTGCTATAGCCGTTGAAAAATATGCAATAAACGATGCCGAACAGCTTAGTGGAAGATCGACTGGACGCGCTTAACTAATTGTTTATTGGGAAAATGTTAACCCAGAAAATGTTAATTATTAATTATTAATTATTAATTATTAATTATTAATTGCGATCGAGAGTTTTAAGAGCATTTTCCAAATCCGCAGTCAAAACTCGGGCTGCTTTTTTCGAGGAATCTTGACTATAATCTGCGGCCGATAAAGCAGAACCGATCTTAACGGTAACATTACTATGCCGGCGAGGAACCCGAGGTTTGTAATTAATACTTATGGGTACTATTTTAACCCCTAAATCTGGTTCTATTAATTCTGCTTGAAGAGCGAGTCTGGCTAATCCTGGTTTGAGGGGGTGAACTTCGCCGTCTTGGAAAATATTACCTTCGGCAAATATGACTAACATCTCTTTATTTAACATCAGTTCCACCCCATGGCGGATGCTGGAAATACCAGGATTTCTAGTATTGACAGCAAACCCGCCCAAACGTCGGATAAACCAACCCTGAATTCCTTTAACTTCGTCGATAGTCACCATAAATCTCAAGTCCCGCCCCGTAACTAATCGACCGGCGCTATATGGCACTATGAGTGCGTCCCAGCGAGAACGATGAGTGGGGGCGAGGATGATTGGTCCGTCTGAGGGAAGGTTTTCTCGTCCGATGACTTCTATGGGACGGAAGTAAAAAGGCAGTACCAGATGACGACCGATAAAATAGACTAAGGAGGCCAACCAAGGGGAAATACTAGAGGCGATCGCTTTGGTAGAACCAGGCTTTTGTTTGCGCGCGGATTGTTTGGGACGCTCAAGATCCATCAGAATTGCTTATTTTAAAGGATTTGTTTGGAATTGTTTCTTGACTTTAAGCTAAATGCTTTTGACTTTCTGGGGGGTAGTTCAATGCCAGTTTTCTTACCGTCATTAAATATTTAACTTTTTTGCTTGCGCCGATGGCCAAACCAAGATTGTAATTGCTCCCGACAGGCAGACTCCATCATTCCTCCGAGTACGGAGAGACGGTGGAACGAATAATGACTGTCCGGGATATTAGCTACGGTACGAATTGTCCCGGTCTTCGGATCGTCAGCCCCATAGACCAGCAAGCCAATTCTAGCTTGAACTATCGCCCCGGCGCACATCGGGCAAGGTTCGAGAGTTACATAGAGAGTACATCCATCGAGATGCCAGGAGTTGAGAACGCGACCGGCTTCTCGCAGGGCCAGGACTTCGGCATGGGCGGTGGGGTCGCAATCTCGCTCTCGTCGGTTTTGCGCTTCTGCTATTAATTGCCCCCTGGCATTGAGGACGAGGGCACCCACTGGCACTTCCCCCGCTTCGCCTGCCGCTTTTGCGAGTTCCAGAGCGAGACTCATCCACTGCTGATGGATGGGATAAGTTGGATTATCCATTATTTTGTGGTTCAATCAAAGACCGAGAATTAAGCGCAAGTTATTAAATATGAATAGTGAAGGCGATCGAGTTGAATGGCAAGTTGTGAAAAATTATGAAGATATTTTGTATCACAAAAGCGATGGAATTGCCAAAATTACGATTAATCGCCCCCACAAGCGCAATGCTTTCCGCCCGAAGACTGTTTTTGAGCTTTACGATGCTTTTGCCTTGGCGCGAGAAGATCCGAAAATTGGGGTTGTTTTGTTTGCTGGGGCCGGACCTCATTCTGATGGGAAGTATGCTTTTTGTGCTGGGGGAGATCAAAGCGTTAGGGGGTCGGCGGGATATATTGATGATGCGGGAGTGCCTCGTTTGAACGTTCTCGATCTGCAGAAGTTAATTCGCTCTATGCCGAAGGTGGTTATTGCTTTGGTGGCGGGATACGCTATCGGTGGGGGTCACGTTTTGCACGTTCTTTGCGATTTAACTATTGCTGCTGATAATGCTATTTTTGGTCAAACTGGCCCTAAAGTTGGCAGTTTTGATGGGGGGTTTGGGGCTAGCTATTTGGCTAGAATTGTGGGTCAAAAAAAGGCTAGGGAAATTTGGTTTCTCTGTCGCCAGTATGACGCGAAAGAGGCTTTGGATATGGGTTTGGTTAATTGCGTGGTGCCGGTGGAGGAGTTGGAGTTGGAGGGGATTAAGTGGGGCAGGGAGATTTTAGAAAAGAGTCCGATCGCCATTCGCTGTCTTAAGGCTGCTTTTAATGCTGATTGCGACGGTCAGGCTGGCCTGCAGGAGTTGGCGGGCAATGCGACTCTTCTCTATTACATGACTGAAGAAGGGGCCGAAGGGAAACAAGCTTTTTTGGAAAAGCGATCGCCCGATTTTCGTCAATACCCCTGGCTGCCATAGCTTGAGCGCGGGTGCATCTCAACAATTAACATTTTCCCAATTAACAATTAACAATTA
>CALKCV010000241.1 GCA_938083405.1 uncultured Microcoleaceae cyanobacterium
GGCATGCAGCTTTCCGAACCCTTAGTCCCCGCCCTCAAGTCCAACTGGCTGATGATGCACGTCAGCGTAATGATGTTTAGCTACGCTACCTTAATGGTCGGATCGTTATTGGCCGTCGCCTTCCTCGTCGTCACCCGGGGCCAAAAAATCGAACTCAGCGGCAGTTCCTTCGGCAACAACGCCAATCGAACCAAGAACTACCGCATCAAAGGCCCCGAAGATGTAAAAGTCCAACCGGAGACAACATTAGCTGACAATCTCGACAACGGCAGCAAAGCGCCAATCCTTTCCGGCAGCAACACTCAGGGCAATACAGCAGTTTTAGAAGCGATCGCCCCTACATCCACAGACTCCGCAACTCCCCAAGTCGAAGCCAAACCCCTCTCGCCCCAGCGTCTGAGTCTGGCCGAGACCCTAGACAACATCAGTTACCGTATTATTGGCTTAGGATTCCCCCTCTTAACCATCGGCATTATCGCCGGTGCAGTGTGGGCCAACGAAGCCTGGGGTTCCTACTGGAGTTGGGACCCGAAAGAAACCTGGGCCTTGATCGTCTGGTTAGTCTTTGCGGCCTATCTCCACGCCCGCATTACCAGGGGATGGCAAGGACGGCGACCTGCTATATTAGCTGCCACCGGATTTGTTGTAGTCTGGGTTTGTTATTTAGGAGTTAATCTGTTAGGCAAAGGACTGCATTCTTACGGCTGGTTTTTCTAGTCGCAAATATTGGCAAGTCTTGGCCCCTACAGCAAAAAACCCCTAACAAGACCCAACCAACCATCTTTGACAACACCGATCGGACAGCATCGCTTTTCTGTCATTTGAAATCTGTGTTGTCACCTACCTAAAAACCGAGAAATAACGAAGGAAATAGAGATGTCTAATAAAGTCTATGTACTCAAAGACGATGATGTTGTATGCACGAGTTCTAGCTCTTTAATGTATCAATGTACGTTTAAAGTAAGCGAATATTTAGCCATTATCCAAAGCAAATTAGAAGCAGAACAATTATTAGAAGAAGGCTTAGAATGCGAAATATTAAGACCTTCAAAACCCTGGATTAAAGGAAAAATTAAACTGCGTTTAGAATTCGAGATCGATGAAGCAGAAACAGAGGATTTAGATGAAGGAAAAGGTGTAGATAACAATGGAACTGATAGCACTACATCGGTGACTACAGTTCCGGCAGTCACCGACCCCAATATGGCGAACCAAGACGATTTAGAAAACTTCCCCAGACCAGAAGGAATGTGGAGCTAAAAGCTCGATTCATTGGGGTGCATTTCCGAGTCGATTTGTACCCCAATTAAAGAATTAAACTATTCTGTATTTTCAGATTAAAGGAAAGGGTAGTGCTAAAAATGTAGCGAACGTTCGTAGTAATCGCTTTAGCGATTTAGAACTATAAATCGCGAAGAGCGATTACTACAAACTGGTTCGCTACCAAGGAAAGAAAACCTGCCCGAAAATCTAGGAAAAATGAACTATGAAAATAGTAGCAAACCAAAGTATTTCCAACTAATCCTCTACCTCGCCAAGAGAATTAGCGATTTTAACATCCCCGCAAATTTAAAATTAGAATCCGAATTGCCACCGGAAATTAAAAGAGAGCTAAAAAGCTGTTTTTGCACCTACAAAAAAGCTTGCGAAACTGCCAACGAGCTCTTTATTGCTATGCAAAAACCGGGTGCAGTTTTGAACTGCTGCCTAGAAAGTAAAATAGGTAAAAAACTTCCCACCGCCCTTTACATTCATGCTTCTGCCCTCGAACAACTCGATCCTTTACTCAGACTCTACGAAAGTTTTGCCAACCGCTTAATAACCTCAAATAAAGAAGAAGGGCGATCGCTAGTTTACCCCCCAGAATTAGCCACCATCATTAAATTTCACCTCGACAAACCCAAAATTTCTTATCTCTACTATCCAGACTTCGACAAAGAAGCTCATCCCGCTTTACACGCAAGCATCCAGATCGATATCCACTCTGGAGAAGCGAACAGTCGAGACTACACAAAAAACCAAAATCCTCCCATTCTCCACCGTAAAGAAACTTTTGTTAATCCCGACTATCCCCACTACGAAAAATTCGTCGAATTAACTCGCCAAGAAGAAGCTACAGGACTTCTGAAAAATACCCGTGGCATCGGTACTCTCCAAGGATGGTTAAAAAAGTTGGAACGCTACGGCGTTAAAATCGCAGATCATCAGGTTATTAAAGTTAAGGAAGAAGAAAATAAAGGCAGTATTGAAGAAGGAAAAACTCCCCTTAGCGAGGGGAAAAAAACTAAGCCCAAAATAGAGCGCCACAAAGCAGCAATTAAGCGCAAAGAACTTTCTAAACCAGTACGTCTAGCTTTAGAAGCCAATCTATTTTTATCCTCTGAAACTACCTTTTTTGATTGTGGTTGCGGTCATGGGGGAGATTTTAAGCGGATGGCAGATAAGGGCTATCAAAGCACCGGTTGGGATCCTTATTATTGCCCCAATAATGCGATTAATTCTGCCGATATTGTGAATCTGGGCTATGTAATTAATGTCATAGAATCTCTGTCTGAACGCAGAGAAGCATTGATTAAAGCTTGGGAATTGACGAAAAAAGTGTTAATAGTCTCGGCGCAAGTTTTAATTTACGATCGCAAATCTCAAGGCAAACTCCTCTACGGCGACGGCATTATTACCGCCAGGAACACCTTCCAAAAATATTACGAACAAGAAGAATTAAAAATCTATATAGACCAAGTTTTAAATGTTAATTCTATTCCCGT
>CALKCV010000242.1 GCA_938083405.1 uncultured Microcoleaceae cyanobacterium
TGGATAGTATAAATCAAAAAGATTAGATAAGCAGTCATAAGCTTGCTGTGCCTGGGATTGGCGGTGCTAAGTTTCTAATAGTCCAGAGTAAACCTCTTATAAACAAAAACAGGGGGAGCATCTCATCGAAGTAAAAGAACCAAAAAATTAATACATGCATGTCAGTTGTTAGTGGTTAGTGGTTAGTTGGGCGACTGACAACTAACCACTAACGACTGACCACAAAAAAAGCATGCATTTAATTTTTGGCAAGATCAAAATTGAGATGCACCCAAAACAGGCTTAAGAGATTCAGTCAATGGGAGCATTTCATCGAAGCAAAAACCTATCTTTCCAACTAACACCAAGAACTTGCCTGACAAAAAGCGTTAAATTCTTGGTTTTCTTCATTCCCCCGATGCACCCCAGTCAATAATCGCGTCTATACCAAAGAGACGAACTTCATTCAAACTATATAGACACCCTTATGGTAGTAGTGGAATTTTTGTCTCTAAACTGTCTCAAAAATTCGCAAGTTTAATAAACTTGAGTATTAAATCAACACCTCACTCCAGAAAAAGCTCTATGACAGTCGTGCCCGTGCCGAGAAACTCCCATCCATCACTAAGCTCAACAGCCAGTACCATTGAGCCAGATGTGACACCAATATTAGCGCTCAAACAGTTAGTGGCCCGCATGCATCGCGAACAACAAAACGTCAACGATTTGTTGAGCTCGTTGGGTTACGCCCTCCGCAGTTTTAACAATCTCAATCAGTTTTTAGAGTTAATTCCCCTGGTGGCGAGTCGCGTGACCGATGCAGATGGGGGAGCGTTAGTATTGTTCAAATCAAATGGCCAAGTGCGCTTCCAGCAGTTGCACTGCCAGGAAGGCCGCCAGTGTCAAGATATCCGCGAAGCCTTGGAAACTGCAACTCGTCAAATAATCGCCGAGATGAAGATTCCTTTGGACTTCCAAGAAGGGGCTATCCCCACTGCTGCCCTGGACTATCAAGTAAGCAGCTATTTGGGTAAAGGCGTCAAGCTATTTGCAACGGGTATTCTGGTGAAAAATTCAGAACGAGGCAGGGTATATGTATTTAGTCACGATCCAGATTATGCTTGGACGCCTACCCGCCAGAAATTAATTAGATTAGTCGCCGATCAAACAGCGGTGGCGATCGCCAACGACGAATTGGTAACTTCCTTGAAAGATAAGGAACGTCTGGACCGAGAATTAGAAATTGGAGCGGAAATCCAATTGCGGTTGCTCCCTCCTGCTTGTCCTAAAATTGCCGGGGTAGATCTGGCCGCTCGCTGTCAGACCGCTAACCGAGTAGGGGGAGATTATTACGATTTTATCCCTGCTAACTACGACCAGTTAAAGTCCCAGAATAAAAACAACCAAAAACCTTGTCACTGGAGCATCGTTATCGGGGATGTGATGGGAAAAGGCGTCCCGGCAGGTTTGATTATGACTATGACTAGGGGGATGCTCCGAGCAGAAGTATTAAACCGACATTCTCCATCGCGCATTCTTCAACATTTAAACCGGGTGATGTATGCCGATTTAGAAAATTCTCATCGGTTTGTTACCTTGTTTTATTCAGAATACGACCCGGAAACTCAGATTTTATCTTATAGTAATGCCGCCCATCATCCGCCTTTATTGTGGCAAGCGGCAACTAATTCGATCCGACAGTTGGATACTTTGGGAATGTTGATCGGTTTGGAGCCCGATACTGAATACCACGAAGCATCCGTACAACTTGCGCCAGGGGATACTATTATTTATTACACCGATGGTTTTACGGATGCTGCCAATAAAAATGGCGATCGCTTTGATGAAGATAATTTGAGCGATGCTTTTAAGTGGGCCTGTCAGAATTATAGCGACCCCCAGGATATTTTGGACCATCTATTCGAGAGCGTTCAAAATTTTGTAGGTCTGGCAAATAACAATCCAGATGATATGACTATGGTGGTAATGCGAGTAAAATCTTCTATAGAAGAGGAGGAAGAAAATGAATGTTGATTGTCTGCCCCATCTGGTTTCTGCGTTAACTCATTTGAATGCTTTCGACGGACAGTTGTTGTTGCATTTGTTGGCAGATACTCCCCAAGTTACTGCCGACCTTGGCGCTGACGTGCAAAAAGCTTGGAATCATTTTATTGAATGCGGTCAAGTTTGGGCTTTGTTAGCCGGTCTTGTTGTCGGTTGGGTTGTCAAAAGTATTTTGCCATAAACTGTTTAATGGTGTATTTCAATACTTAAAATTAACGCCTCTGCGTGTTAATTGTTAGTTGTCAGTTGTTAGTTGCCAGAAAAAATCAATTGACTTTGGCTGACGGGCTCGGGGTAACATCTGGGTTATATTTGGATATTGAAATGCACCAAAATTTTCTTCGAGCGACTTTTAATTCTCTAACATGACTAAAGATCAAAACACTTGGAGCCAAAGATTTGAAACGGCTCTGCATCCAGTAATTGCAACATTTAATGCCAGTATTGGCTTCGATATAGAGCTAATTGAATATGATATTAAAGGCTCGATCGCCCATGCAAAAATGCTCGCCAAAACAGGAATTATTCCCCCGGAGGAGGGAGAGAAATTAGTAGCGGGTTTAGAACAAATTCGCCAAGAATATCGGGAGGGTAATTTTAACCCCGGAGTTGATGCCGAAGACGTTCATTTTGCAGTAGAAAAACGACTTACCGACATTATTGGGGATGTAGGGAAAAAACTACATACCGCTCGTTCCCGTAACGACCAAGTAGGAACTGATACTCGGCTTTATTTAAGAACAGAAATAGGAGAAATTAGGTCTTTATTGAGACAATTTCAAACTGTTTTAGTCGATTTAGCTTCCGCAAATGTAGAAACCTTTATACCAGGCTATACCCACTTGCAAAGGGCTCAACCTTTGAGTTTGGCCCATCATCTTTTAGCCTATTTTGATATGGCGGATCGAGACTGGGAACGTCTGGGGGATGTCTGCGGTAGGGTTAATATTTCCCCCCTCGGTTGCGGTGCTTTGGCGGGTACGACTTTTCCCATCGACCGACATTATACGGCTGAGTTATTGGGGTTTGATAAAGCTTATAGCAATAGCTTAGATGGGGTGAGCGATCGCGATTTTGCTATCGAATTTCTCTGCGCGGCGAGCATAATTATGGTGCATTTAAGTCGCTTATCTGAGGAAATTATTCTCTGGGCTTCGGAAGAATTTAGCTTTGTAACTCTTAAAGATAGCTGTTCGACTGGTTCGAGTATTATGCCCCAGAAAAAAAATCCCGATATCCCGGAATTAGTAAGGGGAAAAACCGGTCGAGTCT
Source organism: uncultured Microcoleaceae cyanobacterium (assembly GCA_938083405.1). Lineage (GTDB taxonomy): Bacteria > Cyanobacteriota > Cyanobacteriia > Cyanobacteriales > Microcoleaceae > CALKCV01. The sequence continues at coordinate 3,316 of CALKCV010000242.1, forward strand.
TCGGTAATCTGCAAGCTATGTTAGTAATAATGAAGGGATTGCCGCTGGCTTATAATAAAGACTTGCAGGAAGATAAAGAGGGAATTTTTGACAGCGTGAAAACTGTGAAAGGTTGTCTGGAGGCGATGACAATTTTATTGCGGGAAGGATTGGAATTTAATTCAGATCGCCTGATGGCAGCAGTAGCAGAAGATTTTTCTAATGCTACGGATGTAGCTGATTATTTAGCGGGCAGAGGAGTTCCTTTTCGGGAAGCTTATAATCTAGTAGGAAAGGTTGTCAAAACTTCTCTGGCGAGCAACAAATTGCTTAAAGATTTAACCTTAGAAGAATGGAAAGCTTTGCATCCAGCTTTTGAGGAAGATATATATGAGGCGATCGCTCCCGAGCGAGTAGTAGCTGCCCGCAACAGTTATGGCGGTACGGGTTTTGAACAGGTGAGAAAAGCCCTAGCTGAAGCCAGGAAAAAGCTGGAAAATTAGAGTAATTACATAGTTTGTAGTAAGCACTTTAGTGCTTTAGGATAGACCTATTTGAAAGCACTAAAGTGCTTGCTACGAACTGCATTAAAATGCTTGCTACGAACAGTTCCTAATTTAACTAAAATCTATAAAATCCTAGCCGATATGCTTTAAGAATTCTGAATTGTCACTTCAATAAAAGCTCCCAATTCAGAATCCTTAATAACCTTAACTTGATTGCCCTTCTGATGATTTTTCCTCTTTTTCACCATTTTGGTTTTGACTTTCATTTCGGTCAGAAAAACGTCGATTTTTGAAGAAAGAACCTGTATTTTTGTTTTTGCGAAATTTACGAGCATAAGCTAGGTTGCGTTGTGCTTTTTCTTTCTTAAGATTTCGGCGTTTAGCCATTGGTTGCCTCGCTAAATAAAGAACATTAACAGAGCTATTAATCTGTTATCTAGGCCCGGCCGGTGTGGTCCGGGGTTGACTGCTGAATTTACGATTGTAGCAAAAATTTGTGCCAATTTAGCTAAAAATTTATTTACCCAGGCTAAAAACAAGTCCCACTGAGGAAAATTTTTTTTTCTAAGTCCCGCTTTTTAAGGGGGATAATGGTGGATCGAAAAATCTACTTCACCAATTCCAGAAATGCTTAAGCGTTTTTTATTACAATTAAGCAGGATCCTGGACAGTGCTAGGCATGGTAGGATTCTGTGAATTCCTATAAGGGTTAGAAGGAAAGATGGCCGGAGCGGACCAAATCCTTATTAGGAATTGAAATTTTTTAAACTTAGTTTCTGTAGCTGAATTTATGCGTCGCTTGTGGCAAATAGGACAAACCGTACTCGGCCTCATCTTCCGCCATCCCCTCGCTGGTGCAAGTATTGTGCCAATATTGCCTGATGGCCGAATAGTTTTTGTTCGCCGTCAAGATAACGGCCTTTGGGCCTTGCCCGGAGGTATGGTGGACTGGGGGGAGGACGTGCCGACTACGGTCAAACGGGAGTTATGGGAAGAAACTGGATTAGATTTAGTGGAAATTCGCCGGTTGGTAGGAGTTTACTCCCAACCAGATAGAGATCCGCGAGTTCATTCTATTTGTATCCTGGTAGAGGCAGAAGTAGAAGGGAATATGCAAGTTAAGGATACTCTGGAAATTAGCGATGTCCAAGCCTTCGAGCCTTCATCTCTACCAGAGAATCTCAGCCATGACTACGCCCAACAGTTAAAGGACTATTTTAGTGGCTCGACGATCTTAGCGTGAAAGATTTTAAAAAAATTTTCCGAGAAGATAGTTAAACTGTGGCGGGTTTGGTGGGAAAACTGGTTTTAACTATTGAGAATTAAACAAAAATGTATTCATTACTGCGTAATACCCGCTTGCTGCTCTCTCAAGGAAAAATTTTTTGGCGCGAAGTTGGCGTCGGGCCCGATTTGGTGTTTTTGCATGGTTCCTGGCACGATAGCAACCAATGGTTGCCGATTATAGAGAATTTATCGAAGGATAACCACTGTCTGGCACCGGATCTGCTGGGCTTTGGAGATTCGGAATTTCCCAACGTTCACCACTCCATCGACTTAGCTGTTGACTGTTTGGCAGAATATCTCGATGCTTTGAAATTAGAGAAGGTTTATTTGGTGGCTCATTCTCTAGGGGCATGGGTGGCTGCTAGTTATGCTCTGAAGCATTTGGATCGGGTTGAAGGTTTGATTCTCATTGCGCCAGAAGGAGTGGAAGTTCCTTCTACTAAGGGGCGCAGGCTTTGGGCTCGGGTGTTGGGCGATCCTTTATTTTTGCCCGTTTGGCTGTTGCGATCGCTCTTTCCTCTTGCTAGGTTGCTGGGATTGGGAAAACAGCTAAAATCTCAACTACAACTAAGACTAAAAATGCGTTTCTCTCCCACTGCGAATCATCTTTTGTTTCGGCGCAGGTGGGCGGAAATTCAAGCGGAATTATTAACAGAACATTTGTCTTATTTGAAGGTTCCTACTCTAATTTTACAAGGTTCGGAAGATTCCCAAATTGCTTTATCTATGAGCGAGGCTTATGCCGATTTAGCTCCTATGGCAAAGCTGCAATTAATTGAAGATAGCAATCATAATTTAGTGGAAGAAAAACCGGAGGCGATCGCTCAATATATTCGGGATTTTTTGGGTAATTGTTAGTTGTTAAATAGCAATCCGTTCGCTATTTGTAATACATTTTCAAATAGATAAAAGAAACAGAAAATTAAACGGGATGCAGGGCGAAGCATTCGGACATCTTTATTAATGGGTTGCCCGATCGTTTACCGCCCGAATGCTTCGCCCCTACAGCTCTATTTTTTGCATGAATAATTTGGGGTTGCTATAGCAATCCGTGCGTATGCCTATTAAAAATTAGAGATCCAGAAACCCGGTTTCTCAAAGAAACCGGGTTTCTTAGATACCGCATAAGATTTTGAATTGCTATATACTAATTATTAATTATTAATTGCCACCAATCCTTCTACCAATTTCTCAATCTGACTTAATTCGTGGGTAGCCATTAAAGAAATACGAATGCGACTGGTATTCACAGTAGGCGGGCGAATAGCGGGGGCCAAAATACCCTGCTTTCTTAACCGCTTTGCTGCTGCCAAAGCCGTAGAAGCATCTTTTAATTGAAAGCAAATAATCGGGGATTCAAAATCAGCAATCGGAACTAAATTACTTTTAAGTAAATTTTTCAAACTAATAACATTTTGCCATAACTTAGCGCGACGCTCTGGTTCTTGCCCCAGTATTTCAACTGCCGCTAAAGCTGCTGCCGTATCCCCAGGAGTTAAAGCCGTGGTATAAATCCAACTGGGCGCTCTATTTCTGAGAAAATCAATTAATGCTTTACTACCGGCGACATAACCGCCCAAACTGCCTAAAGCTTTGCTGAGAGTTCCCACTTGAATTAATTCCTTTCCCGTACAGCCAAAATGTTCGACGCAACCGGCACCGTTATTACCAAAAACTCCCGTGGCGTGGGCTTCATCTATTAATAACATACTGTTAAATTTTGCTGCCAAATCTAACAATTCGGGGAGGGGGCATAAATCGCCATCCATACTGAACACGCTGTCAGTAACCACCAGACAGCGACGAAATTTTTCCCGTTCCCCCTCTAATTTTTGTTGTAAATCTTCCGTCTGATTATGGTCGTATTCTACAACCGTTGCTTGGCTGAGAATTGCACCATTTTTGAGACTAGAATGATTGTACTGGTCTGATAAAATTAAATCTCTCGGACCCACCACAGAAGAAATAGCTCCTAAATTGGCAAGATAGCCAGAACTAAAGACTAAAGCATCTTCAGTTTGTTTGAGAGAAGCGATCGCTCTTTCTAAGCGTCGGTGTAGTTCGCGATGACCGGTTAGCAAACGAGAACCAGTAGCGCCGGTGCCGAATTCTTTAGTCGCAGAAATAGCAGCATTAATTAGGCGATCGTCACCTGCCAAACCCAGATAATCGTTACTAGCAAAATTAATCAGCGGTTCTCCATCTAAAGTAATAATCGAACCCGGGCGAGTGGAGAGAGTTTGCACCGAACGGTACCAGGAGGCGCGGTGTATGGTAGAGAGGGAGCGATCGATCCAAGTGTATGGATTATTGGACATATTTTAATTAACT
>CALKCV010000243.1 GCA_938083405.1 uncultured Microcoleaceae cyanobacterium
CTATAGAAAATGCCCGACTTTACTCTTCCTTAGAAGAAAAAGTGCGACGGCGCACTCGGCAATTAGAGAAAAATAACTTGCGTTTGTCCGAAACTCTCCAGGAGTTAAAAACAACCCAAGCGCAACTGATTCAAACAGAAAAAATGTCTAGTTTGGGGCGGATGGTTGCAGGCGTCGCCCACGAAATCAATAACCCTACCAGTTTTATCCAAGGCAATATCAATCCCCTTCGGCAATACTTTGAAGATTTAATGGAATTAATCGAACTCTACGAAGGAGAATGCCCGGAGCCTTGCAGCGAACTGCAAGATAAAATAGAAGAAATAGATACCGAATACCTCGCAGAAGACTTAAATAAAATATTGGTTTCGATGCAAAACGGTTGCGATCGCATCCGCACTATAGTTCGCTCGTTGCGGACTTTTTCTCGGTTGGACGAATCAAAAATGAAATTTACCGACCTCCATGCGGATATTGAAAGTACGATAATGCTGCTGGAACATCGACTGCGAAATTCCCGGTTGAGTTTGCCCATCGAAGTCCTGAAACAATATGGCAAATTGCCCAAAGTAAGCTGTTATGTTTCCCAGGTGAATCAGGTATTTTTCCATATTCTCAGCAACGCGATCGACGCTCTGGGTTCTAAAGGGGAATATCCACCATCGAAGCGTCCCACCATTACAATTATCACTGAAAGTAAGGAAGAGCAAATGGTAAAAATTACGATAAACGACAATGGAGAGGGAATGAATGAAGAAACCCGAGTTCAAATCTTCGATCCATTTTTTACGACCAAACCGGTGGGCAAAGGAACTGGTTTGGGACTTTCTACCAGCTATCAAATTATTGTAGGGGAGCATGGAGGGAATTTAACTTGCTCTTCAGAATTAGGCAAAGGAACTGAATTTGTCATTACCTTGCCAGTTACTCCGTTGAAGTCTGCTAGCAATTAACAATTGCTATAACACTTTCGAGCGCTCGTTTATATTGAAATTATTGCGACATTTTGCTGATTTTTGGGAAAAGTTGCTAATTTATCAAACAATGCATGATAATAATAAATTAACCTAAAAATCTAAAGTAAAACCAAGATGATCCTCCAACTAGCAAGATACCAAATAGAGAACCTAATCTACGAGGGCACTCGCACCCTCGTTTATCGAGGAGTTGACTCACAAAAATCCTTGCCAGTTATTCTCAAAAAACTGCGTAAGGAATATCCCACTTTTAACGAACTCCTACAATTTCGCCATCAATACGTTATTACTAAAAACTTAGATTTACCAGGAATAGTTAAACCCCTAGCCCTGGAAAAAGAGGGTAACGGTTATGTATTAGTAATGGAAGATGTAGGGGGGGTGTCGCTATCCCAATATTATAAAAATAACCCCCTGAGTCCCGAAGAGTTTTTCCCAGTGGCGCTTTCTCTTTGTAAAATCTTATCCAACCTTTATCAACATCGGGTAATCCACAAAGACATCAAACCATCGAACATTTTAATCAATCCAGAAACCAAAGAAATATTCCTCATCGACTTCAGCATCTCCTCCCTGCTGCCGAGAGAAACTCAAACCCTGCAAAGCGTCGGTAAACTCGAAGGAACCCTCGCCTACATTTCCCCAGAACAAACCGGACGGATGAACCAAGGTATCGACTACCGCAGCGACTTCTATTCTCTGGGAGTAACCTTTTACGAACTGTTAGTGGGGCAGTTACCTTTTAAGTCGGACGATGCGATGGAATTAGTCCACTCCCACATCGCCAAAATGCCGCCGGCATTGGGCGCAGTGGCAGAAGACATTCCGGGGGTACTGTCGGATATTGTTTTGAAACTGATGGCGAAAACCCCAGAAGAAAGGTATCAAAGCGCCGCAGGTATCGAACGGGATTTAACTCAATGCTGGCAGCAATGGCAAAAAACTGGGAAAGTCAGCCATTTTGAATTGGGGAGGGGGGATAGGAGCGATCGCTTCCTCATCCCCGAAAAACTCTACGGCAGGGAAACGGAAGTCAAAACCTTACTCGAAGGCTTCGACAGGGTAGCCGCAGGCAATACAGAAATGATGTTAGTGGCGGGTTTCTCCGGTATCGGCAAAACCGCAGTTGTCAGCGAAGTTCACAAACCTATGGTCGAGAAACGCGGTTATTTTATCGAAGGGAAATTCGACCAATTCAACCGCAACATACCCTTGAGCGCCTTAATTCAAGCCTTTGGAGATTTAATGGAGCAATTCCATAGCGAAAGCGACGCTAGATTGCAAAGGTGGAAAACGAGGATACTCCATGCGCTGGGCTCTAACGGACAAGTAATTATCGAAGCGATCCCCTCCTTAGAAAAAATTATTGGCAAACAACCGCCCCCTCCCCAAGTTTCCGGTAATGCGGCTCAAAATCGCTTTAATCTTTTGTTTCAAAAATTTATTAAAGTTTTTGCCACCGCCGACCACCCCCTAGTCATCTTTGTTGACGACCTCCAGTGGGCAGATGCGGCATCGCTCAAATTGATGCAATTGCTGGCGGAGGATTCCCAAATGGGTTATCTGTTGTTATTAGGTGCCTATCGAGATAACGAAGTGTTTCCCACTCACCCGTTGATGCTGACTTTAGATGAGATCCGCAAATCGGGAGCCACTCCAGGCGCCATAACTCTAGCTCCTTTGAGCAAAACCGATCTCAATCGCTTGGTGGCAGATACTCTCAATTGCGAGGAAAAACTTGCCTTGCCTTTGACGGAATTGGTTCATCAAAAAACTAAGGGAAATCCGTTTTTTGCCACCCAGTTTCTCAAGTCTTTGCACCAGGATGGATGGATTGAGTTTAACTTCGAGGTCGGTTATTGGCAGTGCGACATGACGGGAGTGCGGGAGCTTGCACTCTCCGATGATGTGGTGGAGTTTATGATAGCTCGACTGCAGAAGCTACCGGAAAAAACCCGGGAAATCTTGAAGTTAGCTGCTTGTATTGGCAATCGGTTCGATTTGGCGACTTTGGCAGTGGCCAGCGATCGCGAAGTGCTAGAAGTGGCAGAAGATTTGTGGGGAGCCCTCCAAGAGGGATTAGTTTTACCCGTTACCGATACTTACAAGTTTTTTCAAGGAGCTAAAGACGAGAACGCGGCTTTTGCTTTTGGTTTTTTTGTCGGCGCGGAAATTTCGGTTAACTATAAATTTTTACACGATCGCATTCAGCAAGCCGCCTACTCTCTCATTCCAGAAGATAAAAAGCAGAGAACCCATTTAACTATCGGTCAATTACTGCTAAAAAACATCTCAGAGAAAGAGCGGGAAGACAAACTTTTCGATATTGTCGATCGCCTCAATATAGGTGCGAGCTTGCTGGTCGAACCGGAAGAGAGAAAACAGCTATGCGAACTTAATTTACAAGCGGGACGCAAGGCAAAAACCGCAACTGCTTATAAGTCATCGCTCGAATATTTATTGTTGGGCATAGAGTTGTTACCAGAAAATAGCTGGGAGCATCAGTACGATTTGACTTTAGCATTGTACGAGACGGCAACGGAGTCTGCCTATCTCAGGGGCGACTTTCAAAAGATGGAGGAGTTTGCTGGGGTGGCACTAACAAAATCTCGCAGCTTGCTCGATACCATCGCCGTTTACGAAGTCAAAATTCAGGCCCTACTGGTCCAACTTCACTTTCAAGAAGCGATCGCGATTGCAATGGTGGCTCTGAAAAAACTAGGCATTCGCGATTTCCCGGACAATCCCGATTCTTCTCATATTCAGCTAGGATTAGATGAGGTGAAGAGAAATTTGGGCGATCGCCATCCTCGCGCTTTGATTGACTTACCTGCCATGAGCGATCCGAGCAAGGACGCGGCAATTCGACTTCTCGCCAGTATCATGAGTCCTACTTACATAGCCGCCCCCATGTTGCTGCCACTAATTATTTTCGAGCAAGTCAACTTATCGATTAAATACGGCAACGCTCCTGTTTCTGCTTTTGCCTACGCCTCCCAAGGTCTAGTGTTGTGCGGTGTCTGTAACGAGACCGATCTCGGCTATCAATTTGGCGAGCTGGCATCCGACCTGTTGCTACAGGGCGACAAAACTTATGCCGCGCGAACTCTCCACATTATTAACGCCCACGTCACCCATTGCAAACAACATCTCAGGGCTACCCTCGAAGGCTTCAAAGAAGCTTATTCGGTAGGTATAGAAACGGGAGAACTGGAATTTGCCGGCTACGCTGCCTTGTATTACTCGTTCCATTCTTATCTCAGCGGTGGAGAGCTTTCGGATTTAGACAGACAACTATTGATTTATAGTAATGGTTTGGAACGCATCAAGCAGACGACTGCCAAAAACTACATCGATATCTATCGTCAAGCAATAGATAACTTGTTAGGACGGTCTCAAAACCCTTGCTTGCTAGTTGGCGAAGCTTATAACGAAGAAGAGATGTTGGCGGTTCACCAGGAAGCAAACGATTTGATGGCCCTGTATCATCTCAATATTAATCGAGCGATTTTGTGTTATCTGTTTGGAGATGGCGATCGCGCCGTTCAAAGCTTGGCGGTGGCAGAAAAATACTTGCGAGGAGCGATCTCGACGTCCCTGATTCCGCTTTTTTACTTTTATCGAGCTCTGGTGGCCCTAGCTCGGCTAGACTCGGAGCCAGAAATCTCCCGCAAAGAGCAGCTTGACCGGATCGCAGCAGATCTAGAAATATTGCATAACTATGCTCGCGACGCTCCGGTAAATTATTTACATAAATGCCACCTCGTCGAAGCAGAACGATATCGAGTCAGCGACGAAAAAGTTCGCGCAATAGAGCTATACGACCAAGCAATAGCAGGTGCAAAAGAAAACGGCTACCTGCAAGAAGAAGCCCTCGCTAACGAACTGGCAGCCAAATTCTACCTCGACTGGGGAAAAGAAAAAATCGTTCGTACCTATATGACAGATGCCTACTACTGTTATTCCCAGTGGGGCGCAAAGACGAAAGTAGCAGACTTGGAAAAACGATACCCTCAATTACTTGTTCCTATTATCCAGGGGGAACAACCTTCCCTCGACACCAACGCTACTATCGGGGGCATGACGGAGGGGACTCTTACCTCCAGCACTACGGGAACTAATCTCCTGTTAGATTTTGCCTCGGCGTTTAAAGCATCGATGGCGATTTCCGGTGAAATCGAATTGTTCGGGTTGCTGTCAAAATTAATGGAAGTGGCCCGGGAAAATGCCGGAGCCACTAAAAGCGCTTTGCTGCTGTCGCAAAATGATACTTTAGTTATTGAGGCGATGGCAGGTTATAGCGAAGGCGGCGTTTTAGAGATGATGTCTTTGGGAAACTCCCTGCCCCTAGAGTCAAACTCAGAACTGCCCCAAAGCATCGTCAACACTGTCAAGCGGACTCGCGAAGCTTTAGTAATTAACGATTTAAGCAAGCAAGCGCGATTGGCCTTTGATTCTTATCTGATACGATGCAAACCTCAGAGCATCCTCTGTCTGCCCCTGTTAGATCGGGGGCAACTGCGGGGGATTTTATACTTAGAAAATCAATTAACCACTGGGGCATTTACGAGCGATCGCCTCGAACTTCTCAAAGTTATTGCCGCCCAAGCAGCTATTTCCTTACAAAATGTCCGACTCTATCAAGACTTAGAAAATGCCAACCAGACATTAGACCAGAAAGTACAAGGGCGAACCCAAGAGTTAAACGAGAAAAATCAGCGCCTCAAAGCTACCCTCGAAGAACTAAAACAAACCCAAGCGCAACTGATTCAGACAGAAAAAATGTCTAGTTTGGGGCGGATGGT
>CALKCV010000244.1 GCA_938083405.1 uncultured Microcoleaceae cyanobacterium
GTTATTTATTGCGACTTGATATTAGCACTAAAAAGTTGCGATCGCCATAGTTCATAAAGACTTTACTTTTGATAACAATTGTTAATAAAACTTAACTTGATTTCGGGATTTCTTAAGTTAAAATTAAGAAGAATTTAACTGTTATTAACCTTTTTATAGAAGATCGGTTAAAAATCAAGAACTTTATGATACAAATCTTAGCAAACTTCATCCCCCAGGGATACTGCTATCTGTGGAAATCACAATTAATCTGGCTCCACGCGACATCCGACTCTTTAATCGCCCTAGCCTACTATGCCATTCCCTTAATACTGATTTATTATATCCGCCAGCAACGGAATATAGCTTTCTCTTGGCTAATAGCAATGTTCTGTGCCTTCATCCTCGCCTGCGGCACTACCCACCTGATGGCTGTCTGGACTCTCTGGCATCCGACCTATTGGCTCTCGGGAGCGCTAAAAGCACTTACTGCCGTCATATCCTTATTAACAGCAGTCCTGTTAGTGCAATTAATCCCCAAAGCTCTAGCTATACCCGAAACTAACCAAAAACTACAAAAAAAAATCAACCTTTTGGTAGATGGCATTATCGAAGAGCGACAACAATCAGAAGAATCAATTCGCATCCAGGACGCTCAATTGGAACAACGAGTCGAAAATCGTACCGCTACCTTAACCTGGCCGGGCCAACAACTGCAACTGCAGATCGACGAGCCCAAACGCACGGAAGAACAGTTACAGCTTACTCAGTTTTCCCTCGATCGCTCTGCCGATGCCGTCTTCTGGATCGACGAAGAGGGAAAATTTCTCTATATCAACGATGCAGCTTGTAAATCTTTGGGTTATTCTCCCGAAGAACTTAAGTCGAAGACTATCCACGATATTAATCCAGACTTTCCGAAAAGCTCTTGGAATTTACACTGGAATCTATTGCGGCGATGCAGCTTTCTCAAAATAGAAGCCCATCATCGTACTAGAAATAATCGCGTCTTCCCAGTGGAGATTACCATCAATCATCTCCAGTTTAACGGCAAAGAATATCATTGTGCTTTTGCCCGGGATATAAGCGATCGCAAAAAGGCCGAAACTGCATTGCAGCAAAAACAGGAAGAGTATCAATCTTTAGTCTCCAATATCCCGGGGGCTGTTTATCGATGCGCTTGGGATGCCCCTAGAACGATCGCCTTTTTTAGCAAGGGCATAGAAGCAATAACCGGTTATCCCGCTTCGGATTTTATCCAAAATCGCCATCGTACTTTTACCGACATTATCCATCCCGAAGACCGCTTGGCTGTCGAAGAAGCAGTGCGGACGGCTATAGAGACAAAACAACCCTTTGCGATCGAATATCGCGTCAGCACCGGCACTGGTGAAACGAGGTGGGTAGCGGAGAAAGGACAAGCTATCTCCGATAACAAAGGGGAAGTTTTATGGCTCAATGGAGCAATTTTTGATATTACTGAGAATAAACAAGCATCCGTCGCACTAATAGAAAGCGAAGAAAGATTGCAATTGGCCCTGGCAGGAAGCTCTCAGGGATTGTGGGATTGGAATATGACCAATGGAGAGGTTTATTTTAGCTCCCACTGGAGTCAGATTCTCGGATACGATCGCTCGGAAATCACCTCCCACGCTGGCTGGTGGATGAAGTTGGTGCATCCAGAGGAAAGGGTACAAGTGGTGCGAGCCCTTAAGGAGCATTTGGCTTCCAAACGAGATTTCTATCAGATAGAACATCGAATGCTCGCAAAATCCGGTGAATGGAAATGGATTTTGAACCACGCTAAGGTAGTTAAGAGCGATGGCGCGGGGAAGCCATTAAGGATGACGGGGACTGTAAGAGATATTAGCGATCGCAAAAAAGCCGAGGAAGCCTTGCGGCTGTCGGAGACAAGAGAACGGACCAAGGCCCAACAGCTAGAAGTTACGATTAAGGAACTCAGGCAGACTCAAGCTCAGTTAATCCAAACTGAAAAAATGTCTAGTCTGGGTCAGTTAGTGGCAGGTGTGGCTCACGAAATTAATAATCCAGTCAGTTTTATTTATGGCAATATGACCTATGCTAACGAATATATCAACGATTTGCTGAGGTTGCTGGAGCTTTACCGACAGCATTATCCCAGACCGACACGGGAGATTCAATCTGTTATTGATGAGATAGAATTGGATTTTATTGGGGAAGATTTACTGAAAATCTTGGATTCTATGAAGATGGGAGCAAATCGCATTCGCTCGATTGTTCTGTCGTTGCGGAACTTCTCGCGACTGGATGAGTCGGAAATGAAGCCTGTGGATATTCATGATGGTATTGATAGCACCCTTTTGATTTTGCAGAACCGACTCGGTTCGAGCGAAGAGGGGAATTTTGGAAAACCAGAAATTCAGACGATTAAGGAGTATGGCAGTTTACCTAAGATTGAATGTTATCCGGGGCAGTTGAATCAGGTGTTTATGAATATTTTGAACAACGCGATCGATGCATTGCGGGAGTCAAGCTCTTCTGGGGGCTATGTGGCAAAAGATATTTCGATGAATGGAGGTGTCGAGGTCGCCGACGGGTTGCCTGCCACTGCGCGATCGCAACAAATCACCATAAATTCGGATAAGTTGCATTTGGTCGCCTCGTCTGCTTCTTCTTCTTCTTCTTCTTCTCTGGGGACTTTGGGCCTTCGCGAAGCTGCCCGGAGGGCTGTTCGCTCTCCACAGCAGGAAAGAGCGATGGTTGGCAATGGCAATTTGAACGGCAAGCGATCGCCCAAGGCTCCTACGATTAAGATTCGCACGTCCGTGTTAGATAACAAAGCAATTTGCATCCGCATTACTGACAACGGTCCTGGCATGACGCAAGAAGTACAGGAACGATTGTTCGATCCCTTTTTTACTACTAAACCTGTGGGTAAAGGTACTGGTTTAGGGCTAGCAATTAGCTACCAAATTGTGGTCGAAAGACATCGGGGTAATATTAAATGTAATTCTGTTTTGGGGCAAGGTTCGGAGTTTATTATTGAGATTCCGATGGAGGTGAAAAATTAACAATTGTTAATTTTATTTTTCCTCGGGATGGGCAGACTCCGGCACGGCAGCACCCATTTGATTTATAGTAGCGATCGCTTGATATAGCCTGGCTGCATCTCGTCGATTGTAATACAAAACTAAGCTCGGCAAACTATCGGTTTCATCGCCTATTTCTTTAGGTAAATCCTTGCTTTTTTCGATCTTGCCTTTAACTAAAATATCGCTTAAATCTTGATTTAATTGTTCGACGTTATCATCTGATAATTCTAACTTCGGACGGATTACAAATTAGTCTTTCACGAAGCGACTGGAGTGGTAAACTCGATAAAAATCAGCTATCGTCTGGATCGCTTTCTTTCAGGAAAAATAGTTTGCGAGTGAAGAACTATTTAAAATTAATTAATTTGCCGTCGTCAATAAAGGGATTTGATTTGGCCTCGAAGGGCAGTTGAATATTTAAACCGAAAGAATTTTCCCCGCCGGCACCTTCGTTAGCTGCTTGCATAATACCAGCACCCCCACCAGTCATTACCATAAATCCTTGTTTGGTAATCAGCCTGGCGAAATCTACTGCCATCTTATATTCTGGAGTATTTTCTGGAGTGCGGGCGGAACCAAAGATGGTAATCTTTCTAACGTGGCGGTAGGGATAGAAGATAGCAAATGCTGTTTCGAGGTCGTATAAGGAAGATGATAAAATTTTCCACTCCAGACGATCTACTTCCGCAGAAGCCATTTTCGTTATGCTTTCGAGCGATCGCGAAATCCATTGTTCGTGCTTTAATTCCGGCAGACTCTTGAGTAATTCTGTAACTTCTGTTTCCAAGGAATTATTTGCTTTTGTTCTCTCGATAGATGCAGCCATTAATTTATCCCTACCTGGGATCTTTTTCTCGATCGGTCGTTCGTCACTTGTCATTTGTCCGCATCTAAATTTCAGTGACGTTTTCCCAATTTTAAATATTTATTTTTGCGGTTAAATCTAGTTAATTAAAGCTTTCTGGAAATTGCATTTTAATAATATACCCGCTCTCAAAAAGTATTTTTTTTATAATTATATTGACTCATCCCCGTCTCGAAAATTCGGAGTAATTGTTAATTTTAATTGTTAATTTTAATTGTTAGTTGTTAATTGTTAATTTTAATTCTTAATTATGGAGGGCTGGGAGCTAAAAGTTCCACCTGCTAAAAATCGGAAAAGATAATTTTCATTTTCACCGAAATAGGGGATGGATATGGGAGCACGTCAGCGAGTGTAAATTGATTTTTTCTGCCAACTAACAACTGACAACGTTCCAACTAACCTCGCAACGCTGCGCGATTTTTGGTTCGTTTCAAAGGTGACGTACTCCCGATGGCTCTTGCCGGATTAGCAATTAATCAGCAAGGTGCTTTTCTAGTGTATTAGCTAGGGTAGTTTTGGGAACTGCACCAACCACCATATCAACTCTTTGACCTCCCTTAAAGATCATTAGAGTAGGAATGCTACGGATGCCGTATTGGCTGGCTACGTTAGGATTTTCATCGGTATTAACTTTGACTACTTTTACCTGCCCTTCATACTGTTGCGAGATCTCTTCGACTACAGGGGCCACCATACGACAGGGCCCGCACCAGGGAGCCCAAAAATCTACTAAAACTGGAATTTCACTCTTAATCACGTCCTGGTCGAAACTAGAGTCGGTAACTGCGGTTGCTGACATTCCTCAGTAATCCTTGATATATATGTTTGTTGTTTGTTTTATTTTAACAAACAATAGTAATTTATTGCGATCGAAGCAGTGCATCTGTATTTTGCTTCAATCAAATACCCATACTCATAACGAGTTTTTAATATTTCCAACCGGAGAGGAATAAGGCCATGCTTTAGTCCCCGACTTGTTTGATTCCGTTTCTGCCAAAAAAGGAACCGCCCGAACCTGTTTGGGGTTCGGGCGGAGTGTGGTGTGAGGAGTGAACGGAAACATTAGTCTCCGCTTTTTCTATTCTGACATCTATTTATGGATTATTCCACAATAATCTGTAAAATTGGATACATTTTGCCAAATTAACCAAGGGTAGGATAGAAAACTTTGAGTAGATCTACTTGCCCATGCCTAATTGTTGTGCTTTTTGATAGACCTTACCCTCAGTCAAAAGAGAAGGAGCGATCGCCACTTCAACCTGCTGCATCTCCTTAAGACTCTTGGCCCCCAAAGTACCCATGCTAGTTTGAAGAGCGCCCAAAAGATTATGAGTACCGTCATCCAATAAAGCCGGGCCTCGGAGAATCTGCTCCAAAGTACCAGTAGTACCGACGCGAATGCGAGTACCGCGAGGCAAGACGGGGCTAGGAGTGGCCATCCCCCAATGATAGCCGCGTCCCGGAGCCTCAGATGCCCTGGCCAGTGGCGAACCGATCATCACCCCATCGGCACCGCAGGCAATACACTTACAAATATCGCCACCAGTAATCAAGCCACCATCGGCAATAACTGGGACATAATTTCCCGTTTCTCGCTCGTAATCATCGCGGGCCGCCGCACAATCCGCAACAGCAGTGGCCTGGGGCACGCCTACACCTAAAACGCCGCGAGAAGTACAAGCAGCCCCCGGCCCGATACCCACCAATACAGCCGCAGCCCCAGCCTTCATTAAATTAAGAGCCACTTCATAAGTTACGCAATTGCCCAAAGCTACAGGCATGGACATATCCCGACAAAACCGAGCCAGCTCCAGAGGGGCCACTGATTCGGGAGAAAGAAAAGCAGTAGAAACAACCGTTGCTTGGACAAAAAACAAATCTGCCCCTGCTTCAGCTACCACTGGACCATATTTAATAGCCCCTGCGGGGGTTGCACTTACCGC
>CALKCV010000245.1 GCA_938083405.1 uncultured Microcoleaceae cyanobacterium
AATCTAGCGTTTCTCCTTGCTAATAGGTACAGTTTCGATCCACCATTATCCCCCTTAAAAAGGGGTACTTTGAATCATCTTTCAGGCTCCCCCCTTTTTAAGGGGGGCGGGGGGGGGATCGAAAAAGCGTGCTTCATTAAAAAGAGAAATGCTATAACAATCCGTGCGGAGGCCCAGAAAAATTAGGGGTCCAGAAACCCGGTTTCTTTGAGAAACCGGGTTTCTTTGATGCCACGATGACTAACGGATTGCTATATAACTTTTAACAGTCTCTGGACTTCCGGCTGGCGTCCATTTGTGGGAGGTAGGCAGTTAAGCAGCCAAAGCGCCATTGCCCCCGATCGCCAAGCCCCTAGCTTCCGAGGAGTTTTCCCCTTTTGCCCCTTGACCTTTGACGAAGCTTGCTACTAATATAGACTAAAAAGCGCCTATCGTGCCAAAAAAACTGGTTTTTGCCCTCTTAATATTTGTCTAATCGTATATAATAGTCGTAAATTAATCTTGACAAAAATGACCCTAGCCCAATTAGAACCGCAACAATTAGCTACTGTTGAAAAAGTCGTAGCAAACTCCACCCAAAAAGACCTCGCCCGCCGCTTAGAAGCTATGGGAATAGCCCCCAATAAAACAGTAAAAGTTTTGCGCAAAGCTTGGTTCGGCGGTCCGTTACATATTAGAGTCGGTTCTACTACAGAGGTCGCTATTAGAAAACAAGAAGCGGAAATGGTTTTAGTGAAAATGGTAGTGGTAAACAGCTAGCGAACGTTCGTAGTAATCGCTTTAGCGATTTATATATAGTAATCGCTAAAGCGATTACTACGAATCGTATTTAGAGGTAAAAAATTAGCGTCTAAATAATTAAAATTAAGAGATAAATTATGACCTGTCATACGCCAAACAATCCAACTTTAACAACAACAGAAACAGAAACCCCCAGAGTAGCTTTACTGGGAATGCCGAATACCGGCAAATCAACATTTTTTAATCGCATCACCGGCGCAAATGCTTCCACAGGCAATTGGCCGGGAATTACCGTCGATTTATTCCAGGCAAATCTTAAAGTTAACGCAGAAGATACAGAATTTATCGACTTACCAGGAATCTACGACCTCAACAGTTTTTCCGACGACGAAAAAATCGTTAAAACCTTTTTAGAAACCTTTGCAGTCAATTTAGTAATAATAGTAATCAACGCCTCCCAAATAGACCGCCAAATTAGACTGCCTCTGCAAATAAAAGCCCTCGGTTTGCCAGCAGTGGTAATGCTGAATATGGCGGATGAAGCGAAAAAATATGGCATCGAAATTAATACCGAAGAACTATCCAAACGCTTAGAAATGCCCGTATTTGCGATTAGCGCTAAATACGGACAAGGTTACATGAAAGCCTATCTGGCAATCTCCGATAAATTAAAGGAAAAAAATCCTGCAGTTAAAGTAGATAACATCGAAACTACTTTAGAAGAAAAAGGCGAGATTTCCCCGGAGGCGATGGAGTCGGTGTTAAATGGGGCGGTAACAATACCCAGCGAAAAGGCGATAACTTTAACGGAAAAAATCGATGCCGTAATGCTACATCCAGTCTTCGGCCTGCCCCTATTTTTCTTGGGAATGTTTCTCGTGTTTGTTGCAGTTTGGAATATCGGTTTGCCTTCCCAAAATTTGATAGATAATTTAACAGGTTGGTTGCAAGAGTTTCTACTAGAACCCGCCCTCAAACCTTTCCCAGAAGTAGTAGGAGACTTTGTAATTAACGGCATCTGGAACGGACTGGCGACGGTAGCTTCTTTTGTGCCTTTAATCGTACTATTTTTTATGTTAATGGCAGTATTAGAAGATAGCGGTTATTTATCTCGTTCCGCTTATTTAATGGATGCTTTAATGGCGAGGTTGGGGTTAGACGGTCGCAGTTTTGTCATGCAAATGATGGGTTTTGGTTGTAACGTCCCCGCCTTAATGGGGACTCGGGTGATGCGATCGCGGAATTTACGACTCCTTACCATGTTGGTTGTTCCTTTCGCTTTATGTTCTGCCCGGCTGCAAGTATTCGTCTTTATCATCGCCGCCGTCTTTCCCAATGGTAACGGCGCCTTGGTTTTATTCTCTTTATACTTGCTAAGTTTTATTGCAGCGATCGCCACCGCCGCAGCATTTCAAGGAATGTTTCAAAACGACGAACCCTTCGTTCTAGAACTACCGCCCTACAGACTCCCCACCGCCAAACAAGTTTTACTCAGAGGTTGGGGAGAAGTCAAAGAATTTTTGCGCCGGGCCTCGGGGTTTATTATTTTTGGCTGCGTCGCCGTCTGGTTTCTCACCAATTTACCCCCCGGGGCGACCGGGTTAAATACTCAGGGCGGTCAGATTGGAGAATTTCTCAGTCCGATAATGGCACCCATCGGCATGGATCCTTATTTAACTTTAGCCTTAATTTTCGGCTTTATCGCTAAAGAAGTGGTAATTGGTTCTTTGGCAGTTATTTATGGGATGAATTCCGTAGCGGTTAGCGGTTATATTGGCGAAACTGTAACTTTT
>CALKCV010000246.1 GCA_938083405.1 uncultured Microcoleaceae cyanobacterium
AAAGGATTGACCAAAAACAAAAGTATCCGCACCTTCGCTACCAATTAAAGTATCAAACTCGCCGCTGCCGTCGCTTTCATAAAAGCGATCGCCACTCACGTTCAAACCAACTTCAACCCCAATAATTTCTAGCGCACCAACACCAAAAGCATCGATGAAATCGTCGCCCCTGCTACCAACAAATGTCGCCTTTCTCTCAATTTCAAATTGCCCGAATTGTTCGTAATGTTCTCGACCGGTTCTAAAGATTCCAGCTTCCACCGCTGCCGCAACGCCGGGATATCGTCTTAAATATTCCGGTTCAAAAAAGTTAGTGGCGAAACGATTTTCCCTAACACCAAACCGGATGAAATGTTCCAAACCATTTCTAAAAGTTCCACTAGCCACCAACCCCGCCACTTGGGAATTGTTGGATAAATAAAACTCCTCATTGTAATAGGGCGATACATTGCTGCGACCTTCTTCGTAGCCTGCCTGGATGAAGTGTTCTAAACCCGAAACAAAAATCCCCCCTGCTACGGCATCCGCCACTCCAGGATTATTTGCCAAGTAGGTATCTTCGTCGTAGTATCTCGATACCTCAGTTCGACCTTCGTTTAGGCCGAAGTTTTGAAAGTGTTCCAAACCAGAAGAAAAGATGCCGTTGGCGATGGCCTCTGCGACTCCTGGATACTTTTTCAGGTAATAGTCTTCGTCGAAGATTTCAAAGTTCATTCTTCTGTCCTCTTAAGTAGTCGTGCCAGCGGAATTTTTGTTCAAAAATGCCCCTGCGGACGGCACAATTATTAACGCCCCCGAACCACCCCGATCGTGAGAGTCCGACAATTATTAATTATTAATTATTAATTATTAATTACTTAACTCTCCAATTCCATTGGCAGACTGCTTTCTTTCCCTAATAGTTTCTGATGCTTTAAAATCAGAAAATCAAAATCAAAAAATATTTTTCAATTTAATTGGCCCGCAGCTTCAGCCAAAAAGTCCCTCTAAAGGGCCAGGCCATCGACTTTTTCGGCAAAAAGTGGTATATTAGAAAGGAAATGTTACAAATTGAAAAAAAACTTAACTTTTATAGCCATGAGTAAAAAGCCAGTACGGGCATTTTTTGTAGGCCGGGCGGTAGCCGAAGGAATCTACGAGCAACTAGAGAAGCTATTTGCCAACACCCTCAGCGAAATAAGTAAATTTGATGCAGAGCAAAGAGAAAAATTTCGTCAATTCTCAGAGGAAGTCCTAGAACGTGCCTACCGAGAAGCAGAAGAGGAAATAGAAAACAGCGAAAACAACAGCTACACCGAAGCCAGCAGCAGCATCCAGCCGAGAGATCTACAAGCCATAATCGACGAGCTAAGGGCAGAAGTGGCCGGGGCGAGGGCAGAACTGCAAAGATATCGAAGCAACTCAGTTTAAGCTCAAATGCCATTTTTATCCCAATTTCACCCTCCAAGGGAGGAGAGAAATTGGGAGATTGACAAATCTTAGCGATATCTAACCAGATAATAAAAAACCAAGATAATAACCAACGAAAAAAGTGTCAGTTATCCTCGATAGGCCCTTTGAAAACCATGAAAACAAAATGCCCCAAACAGGAGGCCCATTGCTAAAGACCGCAGGCAGAGGCTATAACGAGAAAGCCTATCGCTGGAACCGGGAAAATTACTCCCGACACCGTCGCTACATCGACATTTGGACCTTCGTACTGACCTGGCTGACATGGCTGTGGAGAGACAGCAAAGAATGGAGCTACGGCAGGGGAGGCATAACGGAAGAAAAGAAGAATATTCGACGGCGCAAGCAAGCGGCATGGGTAAGAGAAAGCTTTCTCGAACTGGGGCCGACCTTTATTAAGCTCGGTCAATTATTCTCAACTCGGGCAGATTTATTCCCCATAGAATACGTCGAAGAACTCTCGAAGCTGCAAGATAGAGTCCCAGCCTTCAGCTACGAACAGGTAGAGGCGATCGTCTTTGAAGACTTGGGTAAAAAAGTCGAAGATCTCTTCCGAAACTTCGACCCCATACCCCTAGCAGCAGCCAGCTTGGGTCAAGTTCATAAAGCCCAATTAAATACAGGGGAAGAAGTAGTAGTAAAAGTCCAGAGACCGGCGCTAAAAAAGCTCTTTGAGATAGATCTAGCAATACTCAAAGGCATAGCCCGCTACTTTCAAAGGCATCCCAAATGGGGCAAAGGCCGAGATTGGTTGGGCATCTACGATGAATGCTGCCGCATTCTCTGGCTGGAGATCGATTACCTCAAGGAAGGCCGCAATGCCGATACCTTTCGCCGTAACTTCCGAGGCTACGACTGGGTGATGGTGCCGCGAGTGTATTGGCGATACACGGCATCGCGGGTTTTGACCCTAGAATACGTCCCTGGTATTAAAATTAGTAATTACGAAGCATTAGAAGCTTCGGGACTGGATCGAAAAGTTTTAGCTCGACTGGGGGCTGAAGCTTACCTCCTCCAACTTCTTAGTAATGGCTTTTTCCACGCCGATCCCCACCCGGGCAATATCGCCGTCAGCCCAGAAGGGGCCCTGATATTTTACGACTTCGGCATGATGGGGCAAATCACGACTAATCTCAGGGAGAAACTGATGCAGACTCTCTACGGCATTGCCTCCAAAGATGCCGAACGAGTGGTAGCTTCTTTGATAGACTTAGGTGCTTTAGTGCCGACGGGAGATATGGGGCCGGTGCGGCGATCGGTTCAATATATGCTAGACAACTTTATGGATAAGCCTTTTGAGGAACAGTCGGTGGCTGCTATTAGCGACGACTTGTACGAAGTTGCTTACGACCAACCTTTTCGGTTTCCCGCTACTTTCACTTTTGTGATGCGGGCTTTCTCGACTTTGGAAGGGGTAGGCAAAGGTTTGGATCCAGAATTTAACTTTATGGAGGTGGCACAACCGTTTGCCATGCAGCTCATGTCTGATATAAATCCCCAAGAAACAGGTACTATTTTTAACGAACTAGGTCGCCAAGCGGCTAAGGTGAGTTCTACGGCTTTCGGTCTGCCTCGCAAGATAGACGATCTAATTGAGAAATTAGAACAAGGCGATATCCGAGTTCGAGTCCGATCTACGGAGACAGACCGCCTAATTCGCCGCCTGAGTAGCACTCAAATGGGAACTAGCTATGCTTTATTAACTGCGGGGTTCGCGGTTTCGGCTACTATTTTATTTGTTTTCGATAAAGTGGCGGTGGCGATAATGGTTCTTTCATTGGCGGTGGTGATGGGATTTTCTTTCGTCAGACTGCTAAGGCGTATAGACCGCTTGGATAAAATGCTATGATTTAGGGTTGTTAATTGTTAGTAGGAACGTTGTTGACGCTCTGGTGCTAACAATTATCGAAATCGAAGTTTGTAGCGATCGCGCCGCGATTGACAAAAAAGTAGAAAAAAATCGAAGTTAGTAGTAATCGCTAAAGCGATTGAAAAAAACTTTAAGAAAATCGCTAAAGCGATTACTACAAAAAGCCCCAATTTTTTTACCTTGGAATTAATTGTTAATTGTTAATTGTTAATTGTTAATTATTAATTACCCATTACTTAAAGAATTTTTTTAATAAGACTAACTCTATGAAATGTTATTTTGCTGGAACTACGGATAAAGGATGCGTTCGCTCTGTCAATCAAGATTCGTACTATATGGAGCCCGAGGGACGCTTTTTTATAGTGGCAGATGGCATGGGCGGACACGCAGGAGGCCAAGAAGCAAGTAAGATTGCTATTGAGGCGATGGAAACTTACCTCGTTAAGCATTGGGACGATTCTATATCCTCGCCCCAACTCCTCGAAGAAGCTTTTCTAAAAGCTAACGATGCAATTTTGGCAGACCAGCGGGAGCATCCAGATAGAGCGGATATGGGCACTACTGCGGTGGTAGTAATGTTTAGAGATGGAGAAAAAGAAGCCTGGTGTGCGAATATGGGCGATTCTCGGCTCTACAAATTGGGGGGAGAAAAGTTAGAACAAATTACAGAAGACCAAACCTGGGTGGCTCAAGCGGTGAGACAAAATGCTTTGACTCGCGAAGAAGCTCGGGTTCATCCTTGGCGTCACGTACTGTCCCAGTGTTTGGGTCGCGAGGATATGGGGACGGTGGACCTAATTGGTTTTACTCTGCAACCTGGCGATCGCTTATTATTGTGCAGCGATGGCTTGACGGAGGAACTACCAGACGAAGCGATCGCTCCTCTGCTGGCAAATACCGACTCGGACAAGGAAACTCTGGTGAAGGAATTGGTGGAAGCTGCGAAAGAAGAAGGCGGGCGCGATAATATTACGGTGGTGGTTGTCGCTATGGAAGGAGAATAATGACGAGAGTTATCGGTTTAATCAGCGGTACTTCTGTGGATGGTATTGATGCGGTTTTAACAGATCTTACCGCTACGGATAGCGAACTGAGGGTGGAACTGTTGGCGGGAGAGACTATCCTTTATCCAGAAGAGTTGCGATCGCAGATTCTGGCAGTTGCCGGGGGCGCGTCTCTCTCGATGGCCGAACTGGCAGAATTGGATGAGGCGATCGCTGTTGAATTTGCTAAAGCGGCCTTGACAATTAATATCAGCTACGATAAGGCAGAACTAATCGGCTCTCACGGTCAAACTGTCTATCATCGTCCCCCAGAGAAGGCAAAGAAACTTCGACTCGGGTACAGCATCCAACTGGGTAGGGGGGCGACGATCGCGCAGATGAGCGGCATTCCTACGGTTAGCAATTTCCGGGCTGCGGATCTGGCTGCCGGAGGGCACGGGGCTCCTTTGGTTTCTAAGGTGGATGCGTATTTATTGAGCGATAAGAAGAGCGATCGCTGCATTCAAAATCTGGGGGGTATCGGCAACCTTACTTATTTACCAGCTAGAGATAACTTCTCCCTGGAATGGTGCGATCGGATCGTTGGTTGGGATACCGGCCCTGCCAACAGTTTGTTAGATTTAGCAGTTATTAAGCTATCGGGCGGCGGGCAAACCTACGATAAAAATGGGCAATGGGCGGCGAGTGGAAGTCCCTGTCAGGAGTTAGTAGAAAAGTGGTTGCAACAAGACTTTTTCCAACAACAACCACCCAAGTCAACGGGGCGAGAATTATTCGGTAAAGAGTATTTAGAAAACTGCCTGGCAGATGCCCAAAGTTACGATTTAAGCGATGCAGATATTCTCGCTACTCTAACGGAATTAACTGCGGCTTCTATTGCTGATAGCTATAGAAACTTTTTACCAAAATTGCCGGAACAGGTTTTATTGTGCGGTGGTGGCAGCCATAATTTGTATTTAAAAGAAAGACTGGAGAAGTTGTTAGGAAAAGTAGAAGTATTAACTACTGCCGAAGCGGGGTTGAATGCGGACTTTAAGGAAGCGATCGCCTTTGCAGTATTAGCTTATTGGCGATCGGTTGGCATTCCCGGAAATTTGCCCCAAGTAACGGGTGCAAAGGCGGCGGTATTGTTAGGAGAAATGTTTGATTAGGGGTAAATTATCTCCCACCGTAGAACAGGCATCTTGCCTGTTCGTCCGATCGCTCTTGTCATTGCAGCAACTTGCGATCGCGTAGATCTGCTCTAAAATAAGTCTTATGTAAATCGCTCTTCGCGGTTACTACAAGCAAGCTTTCTGGTTCGAGAATGCTACTTGCGAATTTGTACCGCTTTACAATTGCAAGTGCCTAATATTAAAAAATGTAGTTAAGTGATGAATTTTATAAACAAGTATTTGGGTTCCATCCTCAGAATCAGTTAAGATTTCTGGTTCGGTTTTCATTAACTTTGTAGGAGTTTTTTGGTTTTTTTTCTTAGTATCAAATAAAAGATACTTGCGTTCAAACTTAACTTTTATCTGATGAAATTCTTCAATAATATTCAAGATATATCCCACAAATAATGCTGAGTTTCTATATTTGACGATGCATTCTTGTTCCTTCGGTCTATTTGACTTTAGTTCGCAAAAAAAGACATAATATACATCTTTTATTTGAGTAAAAATAATGCCATCGCACGCTTTATTAATTTTATCGGCAGATGGGTTTAAATAATTAGAAATCCGCTTCCCTGGAACGTCAAGTTTGAAGGCAACTGTATTAGAATAATCAAAGCCCCTAAGTTTAACTTCTTTTAAAGTAGCCCCGGGATCGCTTTCTTCTAGCACTAATTGAGCAGATACCCCAAGCTGCTCGATATTTATGAGGATGCTAGGATCGGGATAAATAAGGTCTCGTATTTTATCAAAAATCATAAGCGGACTCTAATTCAACAGTTGCTTCATCAAAGAAGTTATTCATCTCGATTATTTCGCGATCGAAAGTTCCCACTTCAATGCCAATGTCGGTAATCTTGGCAGGAGTTAAAGTATGGTTGTCAGCAATGTAAAGTCTCACTCTATTTTTATCCAAAATATCTAAATCGGTGTAATTGTATTTTTCCATTAGCTCTTCTTTCGTTTCAAAACTATTGTTTAAGACAATCAAATTATTGAGCTCTTTAATCAAATAATCGCTATGGGTTGTTATTAATAATTTAATCCCGCATTTAATCAATCTCGAAAAGAGTTTTGCTAATTTTCGCTGATTGGCGGGATGGAGGTTAAGTTCCGGTTCGTCAATTATTAAAATATCCCCTTTTTTTGCCAGATGTTTGATGTAAAAATTCATGTTTAGTAAGGACTTAACAGCAGAAGAAGCTGCATGGAAAGATATTTCAGTAGTGCTTTCCTCGGTTTTAAATCCAAAGAATATAGAGTCATTTTCTATCTGGTACTCTCCGCCAACAACTTCTTCAAAAATAGATATAATTTCTGGATGTCGCTCCAGCAATTGCCCTTTTTTCTTTTTTAAATCGTCTAAATCTCTGACAAAATTTATTTCATCTTGAATCGGACGGGAATACCTCGATAAGCTATCGTGTAACATTTCAAAAAAATCTTGGGGACTGAAGTTGCCCTTTTTTTGTTGAAGTTTTTCAACTAT
>CALKCV010000247.1 GCA_938083405.1 uncultured Microcoleaceae cyanobacterium
GGCCAACTATCGACTTCCCCTCTTAGATATTTTTAACGACCTGGGCACAGTTTATTGGATGCTATTTCGGCAACCAGCAAATAAAAGCGACGGTAAAATACAGACTTTATTTTATTTAGAAAGATCGATCGCCCTCTATCAAATAGCAGCCAGCAAAATCGAAAAAAAAACTCAAGCAGAGACTTATGTAAGGGTGCAAAAAAACTTAGGCACGGCATTAGGAGACTTAGCCAGGCATCGAGAACCAGCAGAAAACCTTTGTCGGTCGGTCGTGGCCTATCAAGAAGCAGTTTTGCACTGCAATTTGGAGGCCAACCCCCAACAATATGCAGCGACATTAAATAATTTAGGGGCAGCCTACTGGAATTTAGCGCAGTACGGTCAGGCGGGGGAGAGGCTTTTAGGGGCTATTTCAGCTTATAGCGAGGCCCTGCGGTACTCCAAACCGGAAGAAGAACCTTTGAATTATGGGATGCTTCAAAATAATTTGGCTACCGCCTACTGGAACCTTTCTCAAATAGAGGGGAAGGTTGAGTTATTATTAAAAGCGATCGAAGCCTATAACGAGGCCCTAAAATATAGAACTCCCGGTCGAGTCCCAGCGGCCTGTGCGGCTACCAATAATAATTTGGGCGCGGCCTATTGGCATTTAGCTTCTGCTACAGAGGGAGAGATAAAGCAGAAGTTAAACTACTTACAAGAGGCGATCGCTGCCTACACTAGGGCTCTCAAACTAGCCCGTCAGCTTTCGGTGGGCGAGCTAACCTTCGATGTCTTGGCCGCTAATAACAATTTAGGTCTCGCCCACTATCAGCTAGCCACCGAAACAGCCTCTCTACTGTCCGAGGCTAACTGCCGCAGCCATCTCGAAGCAGCACTAAAACATCATTTGTTAGCATATACTGGATGGGAAAAGCTATTTGCTAGCCCAGATTTTCTATCGGAAAAACCAAAATCTCAGAGCGAAGGAACTGCATTAGCTTATATAGTAAAAACTGTTCGTGCATTTTACGATCGATTGGGGCTAGAAGGACAAAATTTTGCCCTATCCAAGCTGCCAGGGAATTTGTTACCAGAAATTTTACGCCGCTTATAAGCAGGTCTGGCTCGATTTTGTGGAGGCAAGGTAAGCTTTTCGCTTAATATGGATAATTATAAAGAATATAAAAAAAAGTGGCGATTATGGCTCCAGGAAAAATTCTTGTAGTAGATGATGACCCGGCAATCAGAACATTAATTCATCGCTATTTGAGTCAACAAGACTATCAAGTAGAATCAGCAGGGGATGGTCAAAGCGCTTTAGCTTCATTCGAGAAATTTAAACCAGAATTAATAGTTTTGGACGTAAATTTGCCCGATACTACTGGCTTTCATCTTTGTAAAGAAATGCAAGGTCGCAGGGACGTATTTGTACTGATGCTAACGAGTTTAGCAGGGGAAGCCGATAAACTTAAAGCATTCGAGAAAGGTGCCGACGATTACATCACTAAACCATTCGGTCTGGTAGAACTCGGAGCTAGGGTAAGAGCGATGTTGAAGCGATCGAGAACGGTGGTTCATTCGGAACCGTCCAATCTATCTTTTGGCGATTTAGCGATCGATCCGGCGAGTCGCGAGGTGACGCTAAAAGGCGGGTTAATTTCTTTAACGGCTTTAGAATTTGATTTACTTTATTGTTTGGCAAGCAAACCAGGTCGCGCTTGGCGACGCTCTGAATTGATCCAAGAGGTTTGGGACTATGAATATGTCGGAGATGCCCGAGTCGTAGATGTTCACGTCGGGCAAATTAGAAAAAAAATCGAACCAGAACCAGAAAGCACTACTTTTATTACAACAGTCCGAGGTGTCGGTTATAAATTTGAAGCTGTCAAAGCCCCAGAATGATTTAAGGGGCTTTGGCTGATAGGTTTAAGAAGATCGAGATTGCTGCAAATATTGAGTTATTTCTTGAGATCGTTCCCGACCTCGACGCACGCAGTCTCCCAAGGCAACTCCATCCATGTAGTTACTGCAGAGATATAAACCGGGGGTAGATTTTAAGCCGCGATCGATCCTTTCCAATATTTCGGGATGGCCTAAATTATATTGAGGAATAGCTTTCTGCCACAAATGCACGGCTAAGACTTTTGGCGATGGAGGGTTGGGGCCGAGCAAAATTCGAGAAATATCTTGATGGACGGTTTCTACAATTTTGTCTTCGTCATAATTACCTAGTTCTGGATTAGTTGCCCCACCAATAAAGCTCGTCAAGGTTTGCCAGCCTTGGGGTACCCTGCCGGGAAACAAACTTGATGCCCAGATGGTGCCGAGAGTTTGTATTCCCTCTCTCCTGGGAATTAAATTGCCAAAGCCTTTTAAATTTACTTTGAATGAAGATAGGGGATAGGCTAAGACGACGCAGGCTACTGGGGGATAGGGTATTGCTTTTAACTCGTTACTAATTTCTGGTTGCCACGATTTTAATAACTCGGCAGTGATGTAGGCGGGAGTTGTCAGGGCCACGCTGCGAGTTTCTATTTGTTGGGGGCCTTCTGGGGTGGCAAATTCTGCTATGTAGGTTCGATTTTCTGTGGGTTGGAGACTTACTAGACTCCACTTTAGCTCGATCGCTTCTCCTAATTGGGCAGCGATCGCTTTTGGTAAGGCTTCGAGTCCTTGTTTGAAGGAGCCTAACTCTCCAGTTTTAGTCTGGGGCACTCGCGGATCGATAATTTCTTTTACTTTTGGCTGTTTTTGCCGGGATGTCACTGCCCCCGCTAATAGCCCGCCTCCGGTGTCGCTCATTCGAGCTACTCTGGCAAAAGCTGCTGCCGCACTCAGTCGGTTCGGATCTCCGGCATATACTCCAGAGACGAAGGGTTCCACCAATCGTTGCATCACTTCTTGGCCAAGATGTCTGCGGAAAAATTGGCTGACGGTTTCTTCTCCCCCTTGTTCGGATAATTGAGCGCCCATGGCCGGAGGCACGAACCCTAAAGCTCCGAATAAGGCCCGGAATTTCCCCGGGAGGCTTAGGAGGTTGGTTTTTATGAGGGCGGGGGGACTCATGGGGACTGGTATTAACTGACCTTTCCAGTAAACGTAACGGGGAAGTTTGCGATCGCCGAATACGAATTCTTTTTCTAAGCCTACTTCTACGGCTAGTTGGAGCAAGTCTTTGCCTGGGGCAAAGCTATTTGGTCCTTCTTCCCAGAGAAATTCTCCTTGCTTGACTGTGGTGATGTTCCCGCCGACTCGATCTTGGCTTTCGGTTACTAATATTTTTAGTTCGGGGCGTTCGCCTGTTTGTTTCTGGAGGTTGTGGGCTAAACTCAGGCCGCTAATTCCTGCACCTACGATTAAGGCATCTAGTATGTTTGTCATTGGTTTGGCTAATAGCAACAGCAATAAACATACTATTTTTTGGAATGAAGGAACCCGGTTTTTACAGAAATTCCGGGTTTGTGGGCTACATATCCCCGCCCCAAAGACACTATATGCATCCCTTATCCAGGATTCTGGAATAGGGTTTCTAGATAAACCCTAGCTGCTTGACGATAATACTTAGACGACTCTGGGCTGTTACTATCTCCGTTTTGCAACAAAAATAAGGACAAAGCTGCCGCAAATACCCTGTCTTGGTCCCATTCGGGATTTTTTTCTAAGTAGCCTTGCAAGGATTCGTGTAAGGTCTCGGGGACTTCGGTTAGGATGCTAAGGGTTGCTTTCATGGTTTTAGTA
>CALKCV010000248.1 GCA_938083405.1 uncultured Microcoleaceae cyanobacterium
AAATTAAATTCTTTCCTCTTGCTCCCCCCTTCACAAGGGGGGCGGGGGGGGATCGACAGGGGGATAATGGTGAACGAAAACGTACTTCACCGATTCGATAAATCGCTAAAGCGATTACTACAAGAGTAGATTTTAACCTTAAAACACTACTTGCGTTTCACTACTAAAATGTATTTTCAATTAACTAATTAACTGAGTTTATTTAGCAGTTTTCAGAGCGATCGCCACTTCTTGTAAAAGAGCGATCGCCTTTTCTAATTTCTCCAAAACATCTTCCCGATCTTCCCCCTCTATTTCCTTTTCTTCTGGTAAAAATTCTCCCTGAGTTTCTGTTGGAGTAATTTCTTCTTCTTCTATCTCTTCTCTTTCGCTGACCTTCTCTATTTCTCCCCCTAATTCTTTAACATAATTGAGCAAATCGTTATCCCGTTTCAGCCATCCTTCCAAAAATATCTTCTGACTGGAATTAGCTTCTACTCGCTGATGGCGATAATCGATGCGACCTTGACAATAACGTTTTGCTGTTGCTAAATTATTCTCTAATTCCAACGCCCTTGAAGTTTCCTCGCCCCAGACTCCATCGACATCTATGCCCCCTAAAGTTTCTTGCAAAAACTCGATGCTAGCCTTCACGCTAAAATTAACCGCCGTATCGAAATGTACCGCCGCTAGAGGTAAATCCATAATATTTGCATTAGAAGCCAGCCAATACATTTCGTAGTAAATACTCTCTACTTCTTCATCGCTCATCTGGCTTACTGGCTGGATGGGCAAATCTTTTTTCCGGCGATAACGGTCGTAAGTAGAGCGAGTAATTCCTTTAGAAATTACACCTCCCAAATCTTGGGGGCTGCCTTGTCCGCCTTCCCATTTTAGAGTAAACTTTAAGGCTTTTTGGAAGGAATCGAGAGATTGAGTCATAAGAATTTTGCAACGGATTTTGCAACGGATTTTGCAACGGATTTTGCAGAGGATTTAACGGATGGGTTATGGGGAGGAAATGGGGAATTGGGGAATCAGAACAATTAGCTGCCGGGGCGGAATTCAGCTAATATTTCATCCAGGATTTCTTGGGCGCCTTGTTTTCTTAATTTTTGGGCTAGTTCGATGCCTAATTGTTCGGCGTTGGTGGGAGTTCCAGAAACAATATCTTTAATCAAACGCTTGCCATCCAAACTGGCGACCATGCCAGTTAAGGTTAAGCGATCGCCCTCTATTTCGGTATTCACTCCAATAGGAACTTGACAGCCTCCTTCCAGTTCGCGCAAAAAGGCCCGTTCTGCATAACAACGTTGGGCCGTAGTTTCGTGTTCTAGGGCCTTTAACAATTTGAGAATGTCCTCATCGCCGCCGCGACATTCGATGCCCAAGGCGCCTTGGCCCACGGCGTGGAGAGAAATCTCTGGGGGCAAAGCTTGACTGATGCGATCGCCCATACCCAATCTCTCCAACCCTGCCACTGCCAAAATCAAAGCGTCGTAATTCCCATCATCCAGTTTTGCCAGGCGAGTATTGAGGTTGCCCCGGACATCCTTAAACTCTAAATGGGGGTAATGGTAGCGCAGTTGTGCCAGACGTCGCAGCGAAGAAGTACCGATGACTGCCCCCTCTGGTAAAGCATCGATTTGTTTCCCCTTATGTTTTTCGTGAAGTACCAGGGCATCTGCGGGGTTTTCCCGTTCCGTCACGCAACCCAACACTAAACCTTCTGGGAGTTTCGTCGGCAAATCTTTGAGGGAATGAACCGCCAGATCGCTTTCGTCGTGCAACATTCGGACTTCCAATTCTTTAGTAAATAGTCCTTTATCGCCGATTTTCGCTAAAGCGACGTCGAGAATTTTGTCGCCTTGGGTGGACATGGTATGAACTTCAAAGTTGATCTCTGGGAAGTGTTTTTGCAGTTGCTCTTGCACCCAGTGAGTTTGAACTAGGGCTAATTGACTTTTGCGAGAGGCGATCCGAACCGTGCGGGTTGGGGCAGATGTTGATGGGGACATAGAAAGTATTAAATAAACTGATATGGTCGTTTGATTAGAATACCGCAGAGGCGGTCCATTTTTAGAGTTTATATTTTAGATTTTGCTCTCGGAGCTCGCGAAACCTGGTTTTTTATTGGAACTCACGAAACCCGGTTTTTCTAACAATACCTTCGCCATTTTCTCGTAGGTCGGGATCCGCGCAGCGTAACCCAACAAAATCGTTGGCTTGGGCTTTGCTCTGCCCTACCTACGAATGGTATTTTTTTATTTTGGCGAAGGTATTGTCTAAAAAACCTGGTTTCTGGGGTGGGATGAGGGTTTCTGGAGTGCCAACGGGGCCGCCCCTTGCCAAGAGTTTGACTCCCTGACAAAATCTCGGTATTTTTCACTCAGAAGAAGAACCACCATTAATAAAAGAGAAATAAGATGTGGAATAAAATTGCAGAAGAGATTAGCAAAACCACGGGAGAGAAGTTTGAAATTAGCGATCGTCGTTCGGTTAGTGGCGGTTGTATCAATCAAGGTTGGGGCCTCACGGATGGGAACCGAGATTATTTTGTAAAACTTAATTCTGCTGCGGAAATTGCCATGTTTGAAGCGGAGGCAATTGGTTTAAAACAAATGTCGGAAACTCAGACTATTCGGGTTCCCAAACCTGTTTGTTATGGAACGGAAGGGAGTTCGGCTTATATCGTTTTGGAATGGTTAGATTTGGGGGGGCGAGGTAATAATAATGCTTGGAAAGAAATGGGGCGAAAATTAGCTGCTTTGCATCGCTGGCAACCAGAAGATGGAAATAAGAGTTTTGGTTGGGATCTTAATAATACAATTGGTTCGACGCCTCAGATTAATAACTGGACGGAAGATTGGGCAGAATTTTGGGCGGAACATCGCATCGGCTATCAGTTGAAATTGGCGAAGCGTCGCGGTGGGAGTTTTAGCGGGGGCGATCGCTTAATTGAGGCTATTCCCGAATTATTAGCCGGTCACAAACCGCAACCTTCTTTAGTTCATGGAGATTTATGGGGAGGAAATGCTTCGGTTACTGGGGATGGGGAACCGGTTATTTTTGACCCCGCAACTTATTGGGGCGATCGGGAAGTTGACATCGCCATGACGGAACTTTTTGGCAGTTTTTCTGCTGCTTTTTATGAGGGTTATAACGAGGCTTGGCCGTTGGATAAAGGTTACGAAAAACGGAAGGTTCTTTACAATCTTTACCACGTTTTAAATCATTTTAATTTGTTTGGCGGCGGTTATGCTTCTCAGGCTAACAGTATGATGCAACGACTTTTGAAATAGGTGGTATTTAAGAAAGTAGGTTTTTGGCAACACTAAGAAACCAGGTTTAAAAAAAAAACCTGGTTTGTAGGTGACAAGAATTAATCCCAACAAAAACAATCTTGTAGGGGAAAACAAAACGGGCGGTAAACTTTGATAAAGAGCGTCAAATTTTATGTCCGTTTCGTTTGCCCGCGCCCCAGGTCGAAGGTCATCAAATTGTAGTTTGGGTGAAGTGGAACCTCCACCCAACTGTTTTTAGTTAAGCTGAAACGAGTATGGATATTAACCAACAAAAAGAAAAATTCAGCGATGCTTATCTACAAGTAGTGGCATCAGTAGCAGGCTATTCACTTTACAAACCAAATGTGGATGATGATAGCGTAGATTGGGGCATTGCCGCTAGCGGTAAAACAGGGCGAATCCGCGCGCCTCGTTTGGAATTACAATTAAAATGTACTTCAACAGATATTCTAGAAGAGAGCTACGTTAAATATCCCCTTAAAATTAAGAACTATAACGATTTGAGAATGTCCGATTTGGCAGTTCCTCGAATCCTAGTTGTAGTTTTAGTACCCGAAAATTTAAGGGAATGGTTACAACATTCTCAGCAGGAATTATGCATGAGGTATTGCGGGTATTGGATGTCTTTACGGGGAATGCCTGAAACAAAAAATACCAGAGCTGTGACCGTTTCATTGCCGAGAAATAATCAATTTAGTGTCGAAAAACTTCACTCGATAATGCAGCTTCTTAGTCAAGGAGATAAATTATGAAACTTACCCTAGAATACAGCGTCAATTTTGAACCCATCGCCCCAGAACAACTGGGGGCTTACTTACAAGCTAATGGTTGGTCTAAAGACGGATATTTTTTAGACAACGCTACTGTTTGGCATTTATCAAAAGACGAGGTGGAGGAGTTTGAGATTTTATTACCCATTAAAACCAATCTCGGAGATTATGAAACTAGAATTCGCGAGGCAATTTTGACTCTGGCAGAAGTAAAAGAAATAAACCCTTTAGAGCTTCTGAAAGATTTGATGGTTTCGGCGACTAATATTAAACTTCAAGGCATGGTAATTTCTATAGCCGAAGAAGACTCAAAAGTAAAAGTTAATACTCTGGGAGTTGTGTTAGGTAAATTGCGTCAAGTTGAGATAGAGTTAGATAAATATGATGCGGATTTAGCGATTAAAGCTTACCAAGAAAGACTGCCTATTATTTGTAAAGGCGATTTAATTAAAAAGGGCGATCGCTTTATCCTAAGCAACCTTCAAAAATGCGTTTTAGAGGAATTATATTAGAATTTGCACTAAAAGGAGAATACTTCATGTCACAAAATAGTTACCTAGTAGTAGGTGGGGGACATACGGGTTTAGCTACAGCAGCACACCTGAGTTCTCTAGGAAATCGGGTCTATCTATTTTCTCGTCGCTCTTCTTCCATAAATAAAACCAAGATAGTTCGTTCGACAGGTCCATGTTCGCCAGGTAATTATCCAATTGCAGCTTGTTCTAACCAAATTAAGGAAATAGCAGCCGCCAATAATGGTAAATTGCCAGAAAAAATTGTTATCT
>CALKCV010000249.1 GCA_938083405.1 uncultured Microcoleaceae cyanobacterium
ACCCAGAGTCAAAGATTCGTCGATGGGGAAAGTAGCGCCGATACCCAACCAGAGAGTTACTAAAGTTCCAAAAAGGAAAACTGCAGTAGCTACAGGGCGGCGGAAGGGATTTTGGAACTTATTGACGCTTTCGATGAAAGGAACCAAAATCAAGCCCAGAGGAATACCAGCCATGATGGCAATTCCTAATAATTTATTAGGCACTACGCGCAAGACTTGGAAAACCGGCCAGAAGTACCATTCTGGGAGAATTTCCAGAGGAGTTGCGAAAGGATCTGCGGGTTCGCCAATCAAGGCAGGGTCTAATACTCCCAAACCGACGCAGAGGGCGATCGTTCCCAGAATTACGATGGGGAAGGTATAAAGCAAGTCGTTGGGCCAGGCAGGCTCGCCGTAATAGTTGTGGCCCATGCCTTGGGCTAGCTTGGCCCTTAATTTAGGATCTGCTAGATCTGGCTTTTTCTGAATGGACATAATCGGTTGTTCTCCTTTTTTTATTAACTGCTGCCAACGGTCGTTTCGAGCTCCACGCTCTATTCTACTGTTAACTCAGGACCGAACTTACAAAGGACCGGAGATGCCTTGCTTGCGAATCATCAAGAAGTGCAGCAGCATGAAGACTGCGATTAACCAAGGCAACACGAAGGTGTGCAAGCTATAGAAACGAGTTAGGGTAGATTGACCTACGCTGGCGCTACCGCGCATCAGTTCCACAATTAAGGGACCGACGACGGGGATAGCTTCCGGTACGCCGGAGACGATTTTCACAGCCCAGTAACCGATTTGGTCCCAAGGCAAAGAATAGCCGGTCACGCCAAAGGAAACGGTAATTACTGCCATGATTACGCCCGTAACCCAGGTCAGTTCCCGAGGATTTTTGAAACCGCCGGTCAGATAAACCCGGAAGGTGTGCAAAATCATCATCAGTACCATCATGCTGGCAGACCAGCGATGGATGGAACGGATCAGCCAACCGAAGCTGACTTCTGTCATGATGTATTGGACTGAGGCCAGGGCTTCTGTTACGGTGGGCTTGTAATAGAAGGTCATGGCAAATCCAGTGGCAAACTGGATTAGGAAGCAAACTAGGGTAATCCCGCCCAAACAGTAGAAGATGTTAACGTGGGGGGGGACGTATTTGCTGGTAATGTCGTCGGAGATTGCGTCTACGTCGAGACGCTCGTTAAACCATTGATAGGTTTTTGAGTCGGTGACCTGCTTGGTAAACATGATGAGGCAAAATTTCCTGAATCAATATTGCTGTTTTGTTTTGGCCCTTCCCTTCGCTGAGGGTTTGGTGAATTTTGAGCCTCTATCTAATAATAGAATAAAACCTTATTCTGTTTTTGGGGGAGCTTGCTGCAACATTTAACCGCTTTCAAAGCTCAGAAACCTTGAATCTGTATGGCATCACCAGTAATGGTAATGGCTGTTGCCCGCGCGGTCCCGTTTTTAATGGGACGCTTTTATTTGGAGGCGATTAAATGCTTGCTCGGGACCCGCGTCGAGTCTAAGAGCTCTGCCTGTATAAAAAACTTAACATATATTAGAGTTTCTTGAGTCTCTCTGCCTTGCTGTCTCTAATTAATCCTCCGCTATCATTGACAAATTACATATTTTGTGTTATGACAAAAATTTTTCTTGAAAGATCGGTTAAAAGAGCAATTTTATTCTTGCTTCCAGTGGCCCTCAGCTTTAGTTTGTGGGCATCCCCGGCAGGGGCCATGACTCAAGAACAGAAAATCTTAAACGAGGCGTGGGGTATAGTCAATCGCGCTTATGTTGACAACAGTTTTAACCATCAAAATTGGTGGTTCGTGCGCCAAGGTTTAATGAAAAAGTCCCCAAAAAACCGAGAGGAGACTTATGAAGCCCTTGAGGAAATGCTGGCAAGTTTGGAAGATCCTTATACGCGACTGATGAGGCCCGATCGCTACCGCAGCTTACAGGTGGATACTTCTGGAGAACTGACGGGGGTGGGTTTGCAGATAGTCCAAGATCCGGAGACTAAAGAAATAATAGTAGTAAGTCCTCTGGAGGGCTCTCCAGCAGAGGCGGCGGGGATAGCATCGGGCGATCGCGTTGTCAAAATTGATGATTTTTCGACGACGGAACTCAGTCTGGAGGATGCCGCAACGAAAATGCGGGGCAAACCGGGTACTTCTGTGGTCCTGAGCGTGATGAAAGAGGATGGCGATCGCCCCGAAGACATAGAGCTAGTCCGAGAAGTAATTAGCATTAACCCGGTTTACGCCTTCTTAGACGAAAGTCCCGACAGCATACCCATCGGTTATATTCGTCTGGCTCAATTTAGCGGCAATGCTACGGAAGAAGTGGCCCACGCCATCGACTCCCTGGAACGGGAGGGAGCCCGGGGTTACATTCTGGACCTGCGCAACAACCCAGGAGGGCTCCTCCAGGCGGGAATAGAAATTGCCCGCCTCTGGTTGGACTACGGCACTGTTGTTTACACCGTCAACCGCCAAAGCGTTCTCGGTAGCTTCGATGCCTACGGGCCAGCCATGACAGAAGCCCCATTAGTTGTCTTGGTGAATAAAGGCAGCGCCAGCGCCAGCGAAATTCTGGCAGGAGCCCTGCAAGATAACGACCGCGCCCTATTAGTGGGGGAAAGAACCTTTGGTAAAGGTTTGATTCAATCTTTATTCGAGCTTTCCGACGGTTCGGGGTTGGCCGTTACCGTTGCTAAATACGAAACCCCCAACCACACGGATATTAATAAGTTGGGCATAATGCCGGACAAGGTAGTAGAGTTAGAACCGATTACTCGCGCCCAAGTAGCCACCGAAGCAGACAAACAATATCAAGCTGCAGTGGAGCTTCTGAGCGATCGATTGGTTTTAGCTGCTAATAGTTAATTGTTAATTGTTAGTTGTTCGTCGAACAGAATTAAGAAACCAGGTTTTTTGGAAAAACCTGGTTTCTGGGCTAGGCGAATTTCAATACTTAGAATCATCCGTTGTTTCGCCCTCACCAAGAACATCTTTTTCTACCCAAATAACAGGAACCTGCTGGGGATCCACAAGATTGCTTTGTTCTTGCATGATTGTTGTAACTTGAGAGGGGTCGAAATGACGGCTAAAGTCATCTTTTTTCTCAATTAATTGCTCTTTGGCGTTGGTTAATTCCGCATCGATCGCCTGTAACTTTTCTTGAGTAGATTGATAATGAGGCCAGAGTTTAATACCTGCTGAAGCGGCACAAACGCAGAGGATAATATTAGTTAATAATTTGGCACTTGTTTCTAAAGCAATTCCTTTATGGGGGTTTGCCGCCGATCTTTGCCTTTTGCTTCGCGTCGCTTTAGGAGTTGCCTTTAATTCTGGTGAAACTCGTTTGGTTCGTTGAATAGCTTGCATAGTTTTTTAAGTAATTAACATTTTCGTGGGTTACATTTTCCCAAAAGGCGATCGATAATTTCCACTATCCTGCTGCCCAAAAAGCAATCCCGACATTACTTTTGGTTAAGATACCAGACAATCTACTGCAAAACTCAGAGATCGTCTAGCCACCAGAACTAATGTCGGGACTTTTTTTAGCCTTGCCTAATTGGGGCGGCTTTTATTTGTAAAGTTCGGCAGAGAGGCGGAAAGCCAAGATGCCGGGAATTAAGGCGATAACTAAAGCAACCCAGACTTGAGTATCAGTCATAGTTTGAAAAACTCCGGTTTAATTGGTGGACTTTTAAGCGATCTTTAATATTCTACCCGGTATTGGTAGCGCTCGTTTGTTGAGTATTGTTACGATTTGAAACCCAACCGGGGGCTTTCGT
>CALKCV010000250.1 GCA_938083405.1 uncultured Microcoleaceae cyanobacterium
TAGAAAGACTCATTCTGACTGGCAAGGACGACATTGATGGTATAGGCAACTCCATCGATAATACCATCGCAGGCAACCAGGGCAATAATAAACTCTCTGGCGGTGTTGGCAACGATACCATCTGGGGCGTTGGCGGTCGCGATACCCTCAGTGGCGGTCGCGGTCACGATATCCTCTTGGGAGGTTTGGGTAAGGACTTATTGAAGGGACATCGGGGAGGCGATCGCCTCAGCGGTGCTGCCGGAGATGATACTATGGTGGGCGGTCTCGGCAGCGACACCTTTAGCTTTAATAGCAATGAGGAGTTTGCGTTAGAGGAGTTTGGGTCCGATGTTATTACTGACTTTGCGCGGGCAGGGGGGGACAAAATTCTCTTAGACAAGGGAACCTTTAGCGCTATTACTAGCGAAAAAGGCGACGGTTTCAGCGTCCTCCGCGAGTTTGAGAAAGTCGAGGAGGATGCTGCCGCAGCCAATTCCGATGCGTTTGTTGTTTATAACCAGAGTAACGGCAATTTATTCTATAACCCCAACGGCAGCAATGACGGTTTGGGCAGTGGTGGTTTGTTTGCCACTTTGACTTCGGCGCCCGCATTGGAAGAGAGCGATTTTCTGATTAGGTAAAAAGTTCGTAGTAACGACTTTAGTCGTTTTCGCAAATCCGTGTTATGCTGAAAAAGCGGCTATGTATATAGCCGCTTTTTCAGTGCGTCGGACGTAGGTCGGGAGCCACGCAGCGCAACCCAACATCCCCCAATTAAACAACAATTCAACTAACAACAATTAACGGAAAAAATGCGAGCTAAAATCAGGGATACGGAAATTTATTTCGACATCGAAGGGGCGGGTTTAATTCCAGACGGTTCGACAATGCGAGAAAAACCGATCGCCTTTGTAATTCATGGCGGTCCGGGTGCGGACCATTCCTCCTATAAACCTACTTTTTCTCGCCTCAGCGAAACAATGCAACTGGTCTATTTCGACCATCGCGGGCAAGGGCGTTCTGCTAGGGGAGCAAAAGAAACTTACACTTTAGAAAATAATGTGGAAGATATGGAGGCTCTCCGTCAATATTTGGGTTTAGAAAAAATAGCCGTTATTGGTACTTCTTATGGCGGCATGGTGGCTCTTAGTTATGCTTCTCGCTATCCCGTAATGGTGCAATCTTTAA
Organism: uncultured Microcoleaceae cyanobacterium; assembly: GCA_938083405.1. Lineage (GTDB taxonomy): Bacteria > Cyanobacteriota > Cyanobacteriia > Cyanobacteriales > Microcoleaceae > CALKCV01. The sequence goes on from CALKCV010000250.1 coordinate 1,171, forward strand.
TAGTTATTGCTACGGCTGCGGATAATGGATTTTTGGCAAAAGCTAAGGATAATTTAGCGGCCAGAGGAACTGAAGAACAACAGGCGATCGCTCGTTTTCTCTGGGAGAGTAGTTTTGAAAATGAAGCTCAACTTAAAGAATATTTCCAACTCCTGATGCCTCTCTATTCTATTACTTATAAATCGGTTTCCTCGCCTCCGAAATCTTGGGATAGAACTATTTTATCTGTGGATGCGATTAATGTTGCTTTTGGGGGTTTTTTACGGTCTTATAATGTTGCGGGGGAACTGCATAAAATTACTGCGCCAACTTTAGTTATTGGGGGGCGATACGATTGGATTTGTCCGCCGGAATTTTCCGAGGATATTGCTAGGAGAATTCCTCATGCCGAGTTGAGGATTTTTGAGAATAGCGGTCATTTAATTCGAGTTGACGAACCAGAGGCGCTTTTGGAGGCGATCGCTGGTTTTATTTGTTAGTAGAAAAGTACGGGAAAATAGCTAACCCAGAAACCCGGTTTCTTTAAGAAACCGGGTTTCTTAAATCTCGATGCTGGCGAAGGTATTGTTAATTCATAACAGCATCAGTTATTCTTCTGAGTCTTCCACATATTTCACCTTTTTCACTTTACCATTTTCTAACTTAACTACCTTCACTTTTACCGCCTGTCCCTCGGCTACTTTCCCAAAACCTTTGCTGTTATTTTCTGTTAATTTAATCGCCCCGGCAATTTCATAAGTTACCTTTTTCTTCTGCTCAGTTGTCTTCGTCACTTTGGCATCGATAATTTGCCCCAAACTAAAACTTAGAGACCGATTTGCTGCCTCTATTTCCATTTGTCTTGCTGACTGTTGGGGCGAGATTTCTCCGATGGGGCCGCCATTTTGATAATAGCGCATCAACCGGCAACTCCAAGCGAGTATTGGTAAGATTTCTTCTGAGTCGATATACTCTTTCAAATGTTCGTTGCAAGCGTCTTTAATACATTGAGAATATTCCTTATTATTACGACCGTGACCGACGCTATCTCCATTTTTTATGAAGGCAGTTAAATAGTTTAATAACTGTATCGGTTTTTCTTTGCTTCGGCAAGCGCGGAGATAGGCGATCGCTCTATTTAATTCGGTCGTTATTCCTTTAGAACTTGAGTTAATTCCACCTTGACTTTCTACCAAACTCATAGCAAAATTATGAGCCGCTTGCCACTGACGTTCTGTTAAATTTACTGTAGATTCCATCTTAATAAAGTCCCTCCACTGGTTCTCGTTCTGTCGGCCATTTTAAAATTTCTGCTAATTCTCTCAATTGGTCTAATTCTATTAGTTTTTCTTGCCTGGCAATTTCCATGAATTTATTTAATTCTGCCTCGGTCATTACATCTGGTTTCGCCCCATAGTCTCCATAACGTTCCTCTCCACTCCGCCATAATTCCCCAGTTTCTAACTCTATTTTCATCGTCCCCATTCCTACCGGTTTGCCCGCGCCGATTTTGAGGGCAAAAGGATATTGGGAATCTAAACCTAAAGCTATTAAAAACGCCCCCAATTCGGCTTTGGATAAATTACTAAACCGAATTTTGGTAGAAAATTCATAACTGTTTGTTGCCTGCTGAATTTGCAAACCTTTATTTTTAGAAGCAGCGGCGGCCCGGCTAGCGTGGTAGTAAAATTTGCGCCCTTTGGCTTTCTTTTGGTCGTCCAAATAAGCGGGAACTTTGGGGCTATATAAAGACGGCATAAATCCGACATTAAATTCTACTTTTTCGCATTTGGCATCGGTAAATTGTATTAAACCCTGCCAGTCCATCGCCCCAAAAATTCGACCCGCAGGACAGAGTTTCATGTCTTTTTTATGATTCTTGGTTCGCGGGGGCAAACGATTTTTAGGGTAATAATTTTGCTTTTCGTATTTATTAGTAATCGCCCCCAAAGTGCTATTGGTAATGGCTTCGTAAATGGAACGAACCATGCCTTTGAGCGAACTCCCGGGAATAGTTAGTTGTTCGCCGGTGCTTGTCATCATGGTTTTGATTAGGGGAATATTTTTATGACCGATGTCGCTGCCTAACATTACTACTCCAGTGGAAATATGGAGGGCGGTTTCTACGGTTAAATTCAGGCACAAACGACCGTGCAACCTGTTAGGAAAAAATTTATCTTGCCCCTGGGGCTTTTTTAATTCGGGGTCGTTTTTCGGGAAGGAAACTAATTTATAAGGTTTGGGTGCAATTTCTCGGTTATCGTTCATGGTTTTTAGTGTTTTATAGTATCGTTCGTAGGGTGCGCACCGCGCACCAAACAAAAAGTTCGTAGGGTGCGCACCGCGCACCAAACAAAAAGTTCG
>CALKCV010000251.1 GCA_938083405.1 uncultured Microcoleaceae cyanobacterium
CGGGAACATTTCCGGCTGTACTTCCATGGTATCTAGCTGCCCGGAACGAAAGTTTAATAGTTGGTTATCGGAGTTTTCGATAACTTGCCAGAAAATATTTTCAATGTAAGGTTGAGCGTTTCCTTCCACATCTTTTCGCCAATAGTAAGGGTTTCTTGCTAAAATAATTCTTTGATTGGGAACGTGTTTTTGCAGGCGGTACATTCCATTGCCGACAATTTCCGAAGCCGGAGTATTAGTTCCCCATTTTTCCAGAAATAAAGGTTTTCCTTCTTCATCTTTAGTAAAGACTGATTCCCTTAAAATATGGGCGGGTAAAATGGGAAGTCCCCCTGCATATCTGATAAAGGGTGCGAAGGGTTCTGGAGTGGAAAATTCAACCCGGCGATCGTCCAGTTTTTTCACTGTTGGCAGTCCGCGACTTTTTCCTACTCTAAGAATGTCTTTAAAACTGGTAGGAATTTCATCGTTGAGATAAACATCGTTATAGCTGAAAATAATGTCGTCGGCGGTCATCGGTTCGCCATCGGACCATTTCAATCCTTCTCTTAGGGTAATAATAATAGTCTGTCCGTCTTCGGAGATTTCCCAAGATTCTGCCAAACCCGGTTCTAGTTCGCCAGTCATGCCGTTTTCGCGAATTAAGCCATCGTAGATATAGCCAAATACGCTATAGGCCGATTGATTTAAGGGGTAATTAAAGGTACCCGCATCGCTAGGAGTTGGTACTACCATGCCAGATAAGTCTCTGGGTTGGAGAGGAGTGCAGGCATTTAAGGTTAGGGTTGCGGTTAGGGCGATCGCCAACCACCCCATACCAATTTGTCTAATAAATACCTTCGCCATTTTCTTGTAGGTTGGGTGTAGCGTAGCGAAACCCAACGAATTGGTTTGGTTCCACTCCGTTCTACCCAACCTACAAATCGTATTTTTTATTTTTGCGCAGGTATTGCTAATAGGACTAATTTTCATGGTAATATTAGTTAATAACTATTAATTTCAACGGTTTTTAAATTATCATAACTCCATCGTCAAGACTGAGATTCCAGCCAACCGAGAAAACTCGAAGTCTTGCTAAAATAGAGATTAATTCCAGCATTTTGTAAAGCTTCTTTAACGGTCGGTTGGGTAAAATCTTTCATATTGCCCGTAAGCAATATTTTAACTTCTTCTGCCTTGGTTCTTGCGTGGCTTAAAATTGTTTGAAAAATTAAATTATCTGTGGGTTCTTCAAACACTAAACTATTACTCAAAGTTGCCCTTATAACCTCTGGGCTTAAGGGAATAGTTGTGGCATTGGCCGCTATGCTTTCTAAAGCAATAAATAGACGATTTTTTATATTGTTAAGTAAATTTTCGTTTTCTCGGAAAGACATATCTAAATAAGAAAGTAGAGAGCTAGCAGAAACAGAAGTTAAATCCCGTCTAAGCTGACTTATCTGTAGGTTGAGTTCGTTGCTAAAACGAAAGCGACGTTTTTGCTCGCCTTCTAAGGCTGAAAGAGATTCCATGCAGCATACTTCTGGTATTGCTATTTCGACGGATGCAGGAGGATTTAAAAGTAAATTACCAGCCTCCGCATCTCGTCCTAAAGCAATACTCATTAAGAAATTAGTTTCGATATATAAAATCGGCATTACCACCATTCCTCCACTTCACCGCGCAGGACAACTTTTCTTTGAGTTTGGGTTCCTTTTAATAACTCAAGCAAACCTATTTCCGCTAATTCTTTTGACCCTGGAGGATTTTCCATCTTCCAGTTGTAATCTAAGTCATGGATCCATACTTCCGTCAGGGCAGCCAGATAATGTTCAAAAATCCGTTTTTGGCTAAATTCTTGGTCGTAATCTTGAAATATTTCCTCCGATTTTTTGACAAAAATAGGTTCCGATAACTTTTCTCCGTCCCATTTAAAAATTTGCATTTTTTCTAATTGGACTAGCATGGCATACGGAAAGAAAGTTTCCGAGTATTTCAGGTTATAAATTAGCTCTTTTAATCCCCATTCTAATAATTCAGTTCGGGGGTCTGCACGAACTAACATTATCGGTTTCTTTTTCTTAGTTACGATTAAATCCGCAACTATTACTGCTTCTGTTTCATAGTCGAATTCATATTTGGTTCGTTCCATATTTTTCTTCTCCTATCCTTCGTTTTTGTGAAGCAAAACTACCGCATAAGCCGCAATTCCTTCTTCTCGTCCTACGGGCCCTAATTGTTCGTTGGTGGTGGCTTTTATGCTGATTAAATCGCTTTTTACTTCTAAGACATCGGCCAGGCGCGATCGCATCGCCTCAATATGGGGTTTGAGCTTCGGACGTTCTGCCACTACCACCGAATCAATATTGCCAATCTCCCAACAGCCCGCCCTGACTACATGATAGACGTGGGTCAATAAGTCCATACTGTCGGCATCCTTCCATTTAGCCTCGTTCGGAGGGAAAAAGTGGCCAATATCTCCCAAGCTCAAGGCCCCCAACATGGCATCCATAATCGCGTGGGTCAGGACGTCGGCATCGCTGTGACCTACCAGCCCCAGTTCGTGTTCGATTTTGACTCCGCCGAGAATTAGCGGACGTCCGGGCCCTAGTCTGTGAATGTCGTAGCCGTTGCCGATGCGAAGGTTGAAATCGGTAATCATTGTTTTAAATCCAGTTAAATCCAGGTAGCGTGGTGACGATCGTACCACGCTTAAGTAATTAATTAAGTAGTTAAGCAGTTAAGCACGGGGAATTAGAATAAAAATTTATTCGCTCTCGGGGCCTGTATTAACGCTTCTGAGCCATTGGGAAGATGGAAGTCCAATAATTATTAATTATTAATTATTAATTATTAATTACTTAACTGACATAAGGCAGGGGATCTGTTAATCCTAGTTCGGAAAATGCCGCCACTCGCAACCGACAGGAGTCGCAAACGCCGCAAGCTTTCTCGCCTCCTGCGTAGCAAGACCAGGTGTCTTCCCATGAAACTCCCAGACTATTTCCTAATTCGACTATTTCTGTTTTTTTGAGCTCGAGGAGGGGAGCAACTATGGCGATCGCCTCTCCTTCTCTCCCCTGTTTGGTTCCCAGTCGAAATACGGACTGCATTGCTTCTATGTAATCTGGACGACAGTCTGGATAGCCGGAGTAATCTAAGGCATTGACTCCTATATAAACTCTTTCTGCCCCAATGGTTTCTGCATAAGCTAGGGCAAAACTGAGGAAAATTGTATTGCGGGCGGGAACGTAGGTAATAGGTATCTTCTCCGACATCTGTTCGAGGGAGCGATCTCCTGGTAGCTCCATTTTATTATCCGTTAAAGCAGAACCTCCCCAGAGAGTTAGATCGAATTTCACTACTTGATGTTGGACCACTCCCGCGCTTCGGGAAATTTTGGCTGCCGACTCTAACTCCCGCCGATGTCGCTGCTGGTAGTCGAAGGAAATTGCATAACATTCGCAACCATCGGCTTTTGCTTGATATAAAACTGTCGATGAGTCTAACCCGCCAGATAATAAAATAACTGCTTTCATAAAGAATTGAGTTCGCTAGTAAAAATTAAGGTTAAGGTGCGTTGGGGCGTTTTCATTGCGATCGACTTCCCCTGCAAAAAGTAAGGTGCGCACCGCGCACCATCGCCGTACTTGTAGTAGTTGTAGGGTGCGTACCCTACTTTAGGTTAGGTGCGCGGTGCGCACCCTACTGGCTTTAGGCTAGGTGCGCACTGCGCACCCTACTACTGGCGCTACTACTTTAGGCTAGGTGCGCACTGCGCACCCTACTACTACTACTTGAGATTTTTTATTACAACAAAAGATAATAATTAACACATTTTTGCCCCTTGTCAAGTAATTGTAATAATTCTTATCATTGGCTTTCAGTCCGCGCTTTTTTAAGACTTTAGATTACTTAGCAAAAATTGTAAAAATACTTAACACTAATTGGGAAAAATCTTCGTTAAGCTAGAGACATCAAATACATAAAACAAAATTATGACTACATCTTCTATCGAATTCAATAAGCCTCGCTGGCAGACTATCGTCTGCATGACCTTGGGTTTTTGGTTGAGCGCTTGTCTGTTATTGGACTTGGTAATTATGCCTAGTATGTACGTTTCTGGCATGATGGCCGAGCCGGCGTTTGTCACGGCAGGTTCTACGCTATTCTCTGTTTTTAATAGAGTGGAGTTAGTTTGCGCTGCTTTAGGCGTAACGGGTTTATTGGTTTTGAGCAATTTGTCAAAAGATTCCGGCAATAAAGGCCGCACTGCAATTATTTTATCTTTCCTACTTTTGGCGATCGCTCTTGTCGATACCTACGGTCTGACTCCCCAGATGACTGCTTTGGGAGCAAATCTAAATCTGTTTGACTCTGCCAACGAAGTGCCGGCGGCCATGAACCAAATGCACGCAGGCTACTGGGTTTTGGAACTTGTCAAGTTTGCTTTGGTCGGTAGTCTCTTGAGCTGGTGTTATCGTCAACTTGGCGATGGCGAAGCGTTGCGGATGCAACATCGCTCTTAAAGCTTTTCTGCTTTGTTTCCTATAAAGGTGGAATTTAGGGGGCGCAACCGCGCCCCCTATTTTTTTGTTTGTTTATTCTTCTGTGGCTTCTTCGCCACTTGGCCACAAAAGACGAAGGCCCATAATTGCGAAACCGATGGCGGCGATCGCTTTTACCAACCGGGTAGGAAAAACTTCTGCTACCCCTTCCCCGATCGAAACTCCGAGAAAACTTGCCAGTAACAAAGCCGCTGCCGTACCGAGAAATACGGCCCTGGGATGTTTGGAACTACCGCCGAGGGCGATGGCCGCTAGTTGGCTTTTATCTCCTAGTTCGGACAAAAATACCGCAATAAAACTCAGTCCTAATAATTGCCAGTCCATGTTTTAATTAATAATTAATAATTAACAATTAATAATTGCTAGTCATTAAAGGTCATCTTTAACTCAGTATATCCCAAAACAACGTAGCAGAAATTAATAACAAGCTTATGCCCGCAGCCGTTTCTATGGTTTTCGGGTCTAAACGTGTTGACAACCATTTTCCCAACAATACTCCTAACAAACTCGTAGTTACCAGTGCAGTTCCAGCCCCCGCAAATACTATCCAAGGTTCGTGAGATTCGGCAGTCATTAATAAAGTAGTTAGTTGAGTTTTATCTCCTATTTCTGCTAGCAAAATAGTGACGAAAGTCGAAGAGAAAACCGCCCATTCTCCAGACTTAGTTGGTTTTTTTTCTTTAATTTCCGGCTCCAAGCTGCTTGGAGATGGCGAAGGCAAACTCTCCCCAGAGTCTTTCTCTTGTTTTGGGGCATCGCTGAAAGAGACAAACGGAAGGGCCGATAAGCTGGGTGGCATTAGATCGAGTTTCACGGGCTGCTCTACTGTAAGATAGATTTTTGTTAATTACTCTTTATTATTTCAAACTTTTATGCTATGCGTCAACCCCGAATTGAAAATTCCATAGCTGCTTAATTGGCCTCGACACCCACGGCTTGGTTAAAGCGGTTCATTTCTGGACTTTCTGGGCCGTACATATCCTCGATGTGTTGCACGCAGCAGTCGATCGCAAAGTCGTTTAGTTCTTCGGCCTCGATGTCGTAGAGTTCCACAAATACATCCGCTTCGACTCGACAAAAGCGCGGCCTCTCGTCGTAAATACGGCATTCTCTGGCGCTACGATCGTAATTAAGACACCATCCATCAGGCCCCACCAAACTCAGATAATGTTTTAGTTCTTCGGGAGATAGGTATTGGTCCAATTCTGGACGTTCCTTTGGTTCGAGGTAACAACAAGCACCACAGTTCTTTACGCACTGCCAAGTAGCCATAATTATTTGGGGTTGGAGATAGATTTTAGATTAAATACGATTTATTGTTGAGTTTTGTAAAATTAAT
>CALKCV010000252.1 GCA_938083405.1 uncultured Microcoleaceae cyanobacterium
AGCCTCCGCGTCGTGCTATACTTCACCGGCAAAATCCCCTGGAACTACGCGCGCTTCCTCGACTACGCCGTCGATCGCACCATCCTCCAGCGCGTCGGTGGCGGCTATCGCTTCATCCACCGATCGCTGCAAGAGCATTTCGCCTCCTTGGGGAAGTAGATTTGTGGCTTTTGGAGGCGATTCTATTTTTTAGCGGACAGGCAATAGCCGCGTCCTACGAAATCGCCTGTTTTGGTCTCACCTCAATCCCTGTTGCTTCAATAAATTATCCGCCCAAGCTGCATCCACCTCCGATAAACGGGGCGCGGGGGTGATGCTATAATCTATCTTCAAATCGTAGCGGGCTCGGTCGTAGATTTGGTTTAATAAATCGTGCAAGTCTATTACTGGTTCGGCATCTCCCGGTTGCAAGGGTACGGGAAATAAGGGGATCCGATCGCGTACCTGGAAACCATATAAATTCGCTTGGGGGCGGTTTTGCTGCCGACTCACCAGGATTCGATAATCGCTTTCGAGATTGCAGTCGAAAATTAGCATGGACTCCCAACTCCTTAATAAATCGATTTCCACTAAATGGGTGTCGCTGTTAAAAATTTGCTGCCGTTTGCGTTCGTATTTTTCTCTGCCTGGACCAGAACGCTTGTTCGTGGGAGAGAGAATTTCTATAGCCGTTACTACTTCTTTGCTGGCTGCTTCTTTGATTTCTAAATAATTGCGCTTAACTTCCTCTGGCATCGGCACCGTTACCGTTACCGGTTCCGCTGCCACCGCAACTGCTACGTTAGTTCCCGTGTTTTTGCTGGGGCGATCGCTTTTTACTGCCACATCGGGAACTACTACTACTTTCTCTTGCCCCGCAGTCAGATAAATTCGCTGTTCGATATCGACAAAGTATTTGGGCAACAGTTGTGGTGTCAGAAAATCGGCTAGTGCCACGATTAATCGACTGTGGACCGATGGCCAGCGATCGGGATGTTCTAAGTATGGATCCATTCCAGGAAATGGTAGCGGCATGGCTTGACCTCTATAACAATTAACAATTAACAATTAACATTTTCCCAATTGGGTTCAATGCGTAAAACCGTTTATTTTACGGGCTTTGCCTTTTTTACCCTCTTGTTTTGACCCGAGTGGTCATTTATTGCGACTTGATATTAGTTGTGGTTTGATTTTAAGAATTGGGGCAGAGCCCCGTCACCTACCTCGCTATTCCACCGTTGCGCAGTCATTCTTGGGCCTCCTGTTTTTGAGGTATTTGGGGTTTTAAATATTATAGCATTTGCGATTGAATATACCAAACGGAGGCAGCGGACAGGCAAGATGCCCGTCCTACGGTCGTTACTCCCCTGCGGAGAACTCTTGCTCCCAGTGGCGATATTTCGCTACATCGACGATTTCCTCGAACTCTTGGAAATTCACTAGCTCTTTCAAACCGCTGGTGGTGCTTTTGTCTTTCAACTCCTGAAAACAATTCATCATTGCTTTGGTCGCCGCGAATAACCCGGAAAGGGCGTAAACTAAGATTTTGTAGCCTAACTCTTCTAACTCTTGCGCCGACAAGATCGGGGTTTTCCCTCCTTCGATCGCGTTGGCAAATAACGGCGCGTCGGGAAAGGCAGCAGCGATCGCCTTTAAATCCTCCACCGACTGGGGCGCTTCTACGAACACCACATCGGCCCCCGCTTCAAAATAAGCCCGCCCCCGTTTAATCGCTTCATCCAATCCCAGAGGGGCCAGGGCATCCGTGCGACCGATAATTACCAAACCGCTATCCCCCCTGGCGCGGACTGCTGCTTTGATTTTTTCAACCTGTTCCGCCATCGGAATTACCCGCTTGCCCTCAAAATGACCGCACTTCTTCGGCCACTCCTGGTCTTCGAGGATGACCCCCGCTACTCCCAAATTCACCGCTTCGGTAACGGTACGAATGACATTGAGAGGGTTGCCGTAGCCCGTGTCGATATCCGCTACCAGGGGAATGTCGATAGACTGGGTAATCCGTCCGACGCTGTAGAGCATTTCCGTAGCGGTGAGAAAACCGTAGTCGGGACGACCCAGAGTGGAACCGGAGATGCCGAAACCGCTCGTAAAGACCGCAGAAAAGCCTACTCGTTCCGCGATTTTCGCCCCGATGCAGTCGTAAACTCCCGGAAGCGTGAGTATTCCTGGTTGTTCTAATATTTGGCGCAGTTGATGACCGGGAGTCATGTTATCCTCCTTGACTTCTCTCTTTATTGTATCGCTTTAAATTATAATTACAAGTATTAATTGTAGTTATGGCTTGAGTAAAAAACCAACCGTTCGAGGGGCGCGATCGAAGCGTTGCGGATGCAACATCGCCTCCCGCCAGAGATTTTTAACTCAACCTTGAAAAAAACAGCCGTTTTAAATCATATCATAATATCTCCAAAAAAAAGGCCGTTAAAACCGAACTATTAGTTTTAATATTCTGAACAATGGAATAAAATTTTTAAGAAAAACTTATGATTAAAAACTGTTAAGATATGTAAAGGACAATAAAAAACTAGCAACTTAGACGGAGGTCATCCATGGTAGCCGTTGCCGAACCATTACAAAAAAGACTAACCATCGAAACGGAAGAAATAGTCCCAGACACCACAACCATTCGTTCTCTCGACTGGGATCGAGACCGTTTCGACATCGAATTTGGCCTGCAAAACGGGACCACTTACAACTCTTTCATCATTCGGGGAGAAAAAACCGCCCTAGTGGACACCTCCCACGCAAAATTCCGCCAGTTGTACTTGGACGCCCTCAAAGGCTTAATCGATCCGACAGAAATCGATTATCTAATAATCAGTCACACCGAACCAGACCATAGCGGTTTGGTCAAAGACATCCTAGAACTTGCCCCGGAAATAACCGTGGTGGGAGCAAAAGTAGCAATTCAGTTTTTAGAAAACCTAGTTCACGCGCCCTTTAAAAAACAACAAGTCAAAAACGGCGATAAATTAGACCTGGGCAACGGTCACGTTTTAGAATTCGTATCCGCCCCCAACTTACACTGGCCCGATACAATTTTCACCTACGACAATAAAACCCAAACTTTGTTTACCTGCGATGCTTTTGGGATGCACTATTGCTCGGACAAGACCTACGACGAAGACTTAAAAGCAATAGAACCAGACTATCACTTTTATTACCAATGCTTGATGGCACCCAACGCCCGATCGGTGTTAGGCGCCATGAAGCGGATGAAAGCTTTGGGAGAAATTACCACCATCGCGACCGGTCACGGACCCCTGCTGCGCCATAATTTAGTAGAACTAACCGGTCGCTACGAAAAATGGAGCAAAGAACAAACTAAAGCAGGGAAACTGGTAGCAGTATTCTATACCTCCGACTACGGCTATAGCGATCGCCTCTCCCAAGCCATCGCCCGGGGCATCACCAAAACCGGCGTCGGCGTAGAAATGATGGATCTAAAATCAGCCGACCCCCAAGAAGTTCGGGAACTGGTAGAAATAGCAGCAGCCATCGTCATCGGTGCCCCACCAGTAACAGGTCCGGCAGCAACAGTGGCCGAAGCGGCCGTCGATACCATCTTAGCCGCAGCCAAGAAAAAACAAGCCTTTGGTTTGTTCGAGACCGGCGGTGGCGAAGACCTATCCATCTATCCCGTCGCCAACCGACTAAAAGAGTTAGGACTCAAGCAAGGTTTCCCCAATATCTTAATTAAGGAAACCCCCACAGAAGCAATTTACAAGCTGTGCGAAGAGTCCGGCACCGACATGGGGCAACTGGTGGATATCAAAAAAGCGATCGAGCAGATGAAATCCCTTGATAGCGATTTGGATAAAGCTTTGGGGCGAGTTAGCGGCGGTTTGTACATCATCACCGCCAGCAAAGGCGAAGTCAGCAGCGCCATGCTAGCATCTTGGGTATCTCAGGCAAGCTTCGAGCCCTTGGGAGTTTCCATAGCCGTCGCCAAAGACAGGGCCATCGAAGCTTTGATGCAAGTAGGCGATCGCTTTGTATTAAACGTCCTGCGCGAAGACAACTACCAAGCCCTGATGAAGCACTTCTTAAAGCGCTTCGCGCCTGGTGCAGATCGCTTTGCCGGCGTGAAAACTCAAGCCGCCAGCAACGGTTCCCCCATTTTGGGAGATGCCCTCGCTTATCTGGAGTGCGAAGTAGGAAGTCGGATGGAATGCAGCGACCATTGGATTATTTACGCCACTGTCGAGCGCGGGCGCGTCAGCGATCCCGACGCCCTCCCCGCAGTTCACCACCGCAAGGTAGGAAATCATTATTAAGTAATTAACAATTAATAATTAACAATTAATAATGGTCAATTGTTAATTGTTAATTGTTAATTGTTAATTGTCAATTACCCAATTACCAAGAATTTATGCTAGCAACAACAACTCCCACCACCAGCACTAAAGCAAAAGACGTTCAAGTTTCCATCGTTGGCGAAGACACCAAAATTTTGCGCTCTCGGACTTGGGATAGGCTCAAATTTGAAGTCGAATATTCCTTGCAAAAAGGGACTACTGCCAACTCCTATTTAATAGAAGGGGAAAAAATGGCGCTCCTCGATCCTCCAGGAGAGTCGTTTACTAAAAATTATCTGAAGACATTACAGGATCGAATTGACTTAGAACGCTTGGATTACGTCATCCTGGGACATTTTAATGCAAATCGCGGCGCTTCCATCAAAGCATTGCTGGAAATCGCACCTCAGATAACTTTTATTTGTTCTAACCCGGCGGCTTTGGCCTTGCGAGAATCTTTTGAGGGGCAAGAGTTGAAAATTACCGTAGTGCGCGGGGAGGATACCCTAGACTTGGGTTCGGGACATGAGTTACAGTTTATTACCACGCCGACTCCCCGGTGGCCCGATGGTTTGATGACCTACGATCGCCAAACTCAAATCCTGTTTACAGATAAATTCTTCGGGGCGCACTTGTGCGGCAACCAAATTTTGGATGAGGGGTGGAGCATCTATAGCGAAGACCGCCGTTTTTATTACGACTGCTTGCACGCCGCCCAGAGCAAACAAGTGTTATCCACTTTAGATAAAATTGCCGAATTGCCCGCCGTTAAGTTTTATGCAACCGGTCACGGCCCTTTGGTGCGCTACGGCATGAAGGAGTTAACTAATCTCTACCGCAAGTGGAGCGTCGAACAGAATACTAAGGATCTGAACGTGGCCTTGATTTACGCTTCCGCTTACGGCAATACTGCCACTATCGCTGGGGCGATCGCTAAAGGTCTGACTAAATCTGGGGTGGGCGTGGAATTAATTAATTGCGAAGTGTCCCAATCCGAGGAAGTTGAGGAAGCGGTTAAAAAGTGCGACGGCTTTATTATCGGTTCCCCCACTCTCGGCGGTCACGCCCCGACTCAAATTCAGACAGCTTTGGGAGTCGTACTCAAAAGTGCTTCTAAGAATAAGTTGGCGGCGGTGTTTGGTTCTTTTGGTTGGAGTGGGGAGGCGATCGACTTTTTGGAAACGAAGTTAAAGGATGCGGGGTATACGTTCGGCTTCGAGCCGATACGAGTTAAATTTACCCCCACGGATGCCACCCTGCAAGAAACTAAGGAAGCGGCGATCGATTACGCTCAAACTTTGAGGAAGTCTCAGAAACTACGCACTCCCAAGGCTGCGGCTAGCGGTTCGGCGAGCGATCGCACCGCCCAAGCAATGGGACGAGTAGTCGGTTCCCTCGGCGTCATGTCCGTCAAACGGGGGGAAATCACCGGCGCGATGTTAGCTTCTTGGATATCTCAAGCTACTTTTAATCCTCCAGGAATTACGGTGGCGGTTGCTAAAGACCGGGCTGTGGAGTCTTTGACTCACACGGGGGATAAGTTCGTGTTGAATATTTTGATCGAGGGTAATTCCCTGCGGAAGCATTTTATGAAAAATTTCGCCCCCGGTCAAGATCGCTTTGAGGGCTTAAATATTGCCGAAGCGCAGAACGGTTGTTATATCCTTAAGGATTGTTTGGCATATTTGGAATGTACGGTCGAAAACCGGATGGAATGCGGGGATCATTGGTTGGTTTATGCGGCGATCGACAACGGTGCCGTCTTAAATGAGGGGCTGACGGCGGTGCATTATCGCAAATCTGGAAGTTATTATTAACGGGGAGTTGTTAGTTGGAACGTTGTTAGTTGTCAATTAACAATTAATAATTAACAATAGACCTCTTGCAAAAGTCAAAATAAAATCTTTTGGGGTCTATTTTTTCTCAAAATCTATTAACTTGTTCCTAGTTTCTCGTTCCACGTTCGAGACTTATGCAAGAGGTCTAATTAACAATTAGCAACTAGCAACTAGCAATTAACAACTAACAATTAACAATTATAACCGCATAGTTAACTGTCGGCGAATTGCAAAACTTAGCAATCTTGCCGGATAACTAGAACCTTTTAAAACATACACTCTTAAGAACTTACCTAATAGCAAGCGACCAATTCCTTTTAATCTGGCATAAAACCGCGCCCATAAAAGCTGCAAGTGACTGTTTTTTTCCCCTTCAGCGTATAGAGGCATAAAAGCTAATTTACCATAAAGAACGTCAGCCCGATGAACTTTACTCAATCCCCGCTCGTGATGTTCTAAATTCGGCTTACCTCCATGTTCGCCGTAGTTTCTAAAAGCGATATAATTTCTCAACCCTCGATCGCGCAGAAAATTGTCTAATTCCGAATCCCAACTTGAATAATTTTTGGGCCCGGGATTTTCCTTTTTTTGCGCTTCCAATTCTAACAACTTCTCTGCCGCTTTTGGAGTTACGATATAGGCAACAGTCGAAACCGAAAATCCTTCCCCGTAACCTTCGGGAGTAACGCTATAAAGTTGGGAAGCGCAGGTGTAAATCCAGCCAACTCCCACATCGCTTTGATTAATATTAAAAGGAAAAGGCAGCTTTCCAAACCCAATTACGGGTACGAAATCTGCCTCAACAATTAAAGTCGGTTTCGTTTCGTTTTTAGCAATTTCCCAAACACTTCTATGATTTAGCAAGCAAAGATAGCTAGGAGAATAGTCTTTATATTCTGGCTGGTGTTGTTGGCGCATTACAAGAGGATCTAAACCCTCTTTTTTTAGAGTTGACTCTAATTCTTCTGTATCTTCCTTGTAAGCAATAATAAAAGTTTGGCCCAGGCGATCGCTCAACCGATTTGCAGTTTTACTCTCGATCGTCGAATTAGTTTGTTCGGTATTCATTTAACGATTTAGTTAATCCATAATTAGCCTGCACGCTGCACCCTAAAATTTTCGAGTAGTTTATAGTTCGCGACTATTCCACGAACCACAAACGCTACTCAAAATTATAAAGAAACTTGTTTTAAATGGCTGCGGGGGTCGTAACTCCGATTATCCCTAATTTTCTCATAACATTCTTTTTCGATCGCGTTGGGACTCTTCGGAGGCACGATCGCCACTCGCACCAATTGGTCGCTACGCCCGCCACCCTTAGTTTTTGGCCATCCCTTACCCCGCAGTCGCAGAGATTGTCCCGAACGAATGCCCGCCGGCACGTTCAAAGTCACGCTACCATCGGGAGTCGGCACCTCAATAGAAGCCCCAAGCACTGCCTCATCGGGACTAATAGGCAACTCGCAAACGAGATTATCTCCCTCAAACTGGAAAAACGAGTGAGGCTGAATATCTACTTTCAAATATAAATCCCCTCGTTTTTGGCTTAATGGCTCCACCTGTCCGCGACCTTTCACCCGAATCTTACTGCCACTTTTCACCCCTGGGGGGATCGACACTTCCCCGCTACCTACTCGCTTTTGGGTACCCTTAAATGCCTCGGCGAAAGTCAGACTAATGCTTGCTTCTATATCCAGGGAAACGCTGTCGCGGGGATTCTCAAACCCCGAGAAAGGATCGAACCCGCCCGCTCCACCCCGCCCGGTGGTAGTACGATAGGTGTATCCTCGCTGTCCGTTGGGGCTGCCGCCATAGCCCGCTCCCGGACTGCCTGCCCGACCGAGTAGGGAATTAATAAACTCTTCAAATGTAGAATATTGGCTGAAGTCGAACCCACCAACATCTACCGTGCTTCTGCCGCCGCCCTGTCCGGGCCATCCACCGCTAGAACCTACTTGATTCCAATATTGACCAAATTGGTCGTATTTTTTACGTTTGTCTGTATCTGAGAGAACTTCGTAAGCTTCGTTTACTTCTTTAAAACGGGCCTCTGCTTTTTGGTCTCCCGGATTGAGGTCTGGATGGTATTTGCGGGCTAGTTTTCTAAATGCCTTTTTTAGCTCGTCAGCACTCGCACTTTTATTAACACCTAAAATCGAATAATAATCTTTAAAATCTGTTGCTGCCATCTTGTTTTTTCCCTCCTTATACTCTATTTTTAGCGATTCAAACTGCCGGATGAATCAATTCAAATGGGATGGAAATGACCCATAATGGGCGATCTGCGCTCTAATGGCCAACCTCCCTTACTATTTCACAGTATCAAAGGCAGCTTTTTCGTTAAGTTCGGTTCTTGCTTCTAGTGTAATGGCAATTGCCTCACCTTGAAATCCCCCTACGGACAAGGGAGAGAGGGCAGAGGTAGGAAATTAGAGGAATCAATTTATTTGTAGGGGCAAAGCTTATGGGCGGTAAATTTTATTGAAGATGGGAAATATTTCTGTCCATAAGCTTTGCCCGTTCCTGATGGGGCCAGATTTATTAAATCACGGTTCCATCTGCAATAGTGGCATTTTTCAGGACCACCACAACGCCTCCACGGATGTAGAAACCTTCATCTTCGCGATTAGATTCTTCCACTCCATCCTTATTAATAATTTGGACGTTGCGACCGATCCGGGCATTTTTATCGACTATCGCCCCCCGAATAGTGGTATTAGCACCTATACCTAGAGGGATTCCTCCTTTTTGCATCCCAGATTCTCGTTCGGAGAATGGTTCGTAATAATCCGCCCCCATGAGCAAAGAATCTTCTATGACGCAACCTGCTTCGATACGACTGCGCAAGCCTAAAACGCAATGATGGATGCGGCATTCTTTGATAATACAGCCCTCGGCAATCATCGACTCCGTTACTTGAGAGTTGAGGAATTTGGTAGGTGGCAAGTAACGCGAACGAGTATAGATGGGGGACTTTTCGTCGTAGAAACTGAAGTCCGGTTCGGGCTGTTGAGTCAAGGCTAAGTTAGCGTCGTAGAAGGCCCGAATGGTTCCAATGTCTTCCCAGTAGTCGTCGAACAAGTAAGCTTGGACGCTGTAATCTTTGGAACAGTTGGGGATGATTTCTTTACCAAAGTCTGTCTGGTCTGGGAATTCCTCTAGCAACTTCTGGAGTACGTTTTTATTGAAAACATAAATCCCCATTGAGGCAATGTAAGGTTTTTCTTTGGCCTGTTCCGCGTCTAAGCCCAGGGTCGTAGTATCTACTGCCATTTGTTTGAGGGCTTCTCCCTTTGGCTTCTCGCTGAAATCTATTATCCGACCGGAGTCGTCAATTTTCATCAGACCGAAATCCGAGGCCCGGTCTTCGTCGATGGGCAATACGGAGAGGGTGACATCGGCCCCAGTCTCGATGTGGCGGTTGATAAAATCGCGGTAGTCCATGCGATAGAGGTGGTCGCCAGAGAGGATTAGGTAATAATCCACTTCCCATTCTTGGAACAGCCAGATATATTTGCGGACGGCATCGGCCGTGCCTTGGAACCAGCTTGGGTCGTCCCCTGCGGTTTGCTGGGCCGCTAATACTTCCACAAAGCCATCGCTAAAGGTGGGGAAGTTGTATGCCCGCGATAGGTGGCGGTTGAGGGATGCGGAGTTGAACTGGGTCAGAACGTAGATTTTGAGTATCTCTGAGTTGATGCAATTACTTACGGGGATATCGATCAGGCGATATTTGCCCGCTAAAGGAACTGCCGGTTTGGCCCGCAGTTTGGTTAATGGGTATAGGCGGGTGCCGGCACCCCCGCCGAGAATGATGCCTAAAACGTTTTTCACAAATAAACCTCTTTAATTTTTACAGCGATGCTGTCTTTATCTAGTGTCCAACGCTAGGGGATCCTTGGCAAGGGGGGGAGGGTAGAAGCTTTGGTTAAAGTTTGGCCCCCGATCGGGCGATCGCTTACCGATCGGCCCACCAATCTCTGGTTATCCATCTTTAATTTGGCCTTGTCAATAGACCTCGCCGCATAATTCAATCTTATTTTTCAATGTCCAATTTTTGACAGCAACCATGGCGCAGTTTTTTGGGCCTTTTTAATGACTTTCAAATTCAGCTTTTCCTACTCGTACTTCTACTCGCAGTCAAAAAAAGATTATGAA
>CALKCV010000253.1 GCA_938083405.1 uncultured Microcoleaceae cyanobacterium
GGCCCAGCGAGCTAGTTCGGTGCGGTTGTGCAGACCGGTTTTGCCTAACATATTGCTAACGTGGCTTTCTATAGTCCGTTGGCTGACTTCCATCACCTTGGCAATTTCTCGGTTGGCCTTACCTTTAGCGACAAATTGCACTACCTTTAATTCTGTCGGAGTTAGTTCGACGTTGCGGCGCACCTTTATAGTTGGTACGGTGCTGATGCTATCCGATTTGTGGCCTATCAGTCGGGATGCCTGTTTGAGAGATGATTCTACTTGGGCTACTAATTCCTCGGGTTCAAATGGTTTCACTAAGTAAACATCGGCCCCAGTATTTAAGCCTTTTACCCGGTCTTGGCTTTGACCTTTTGCAGACAAAAACAAAACTGGAATCCAGTTAGTACGAGGATCGTCTCTGATATGCTCCACTAGGGTGTAGCCATCCATTCCCGGCATCATTACGTCGCATACGATTAGGTCTGGAATTTCTTTTTCGAGAATTTCTAATGCCTCCACGCCGTTTGAAGCACTTTTTACTTCGTAGCCGCGAAATTCTAAATAATCCTTAACTAGCAGTATTAGATTGGGATCGTCATCGACTAACATTAGTCGTTTTTGCTTTGTCTCGTTAGTTTCTGTCATATCAATTTCTAGCTAATTATTTCTGCCACGAAACACCGCCGGTAAGATTCGGTGGGCCTCGGTTTTGTTTTTTGACTTTATAGTTTAGATTTTAGATTTTATCCTAAATCTTCAAAGCCTAACCTTTAGATCGGGTCGGTATTAAGTAAATTTACCCTGAAAGTCAAGTTTTGCCTTGTCAGTTCGACTACTTTTGATAATATAAAAAATTTGACTGTGCTGCCTAAATGTTAGAGATTAGTCAAGTTTTATCCTTTATTGGTTTCCTCTGCCAGATCGGACGATCGCTCTTTTTTTTCCTCTCCTTTTGCCGCATATCCCTGTTTTACCAATGGCAACGGACGAACGACAAAGGCATATTCCTCTACTATTTTAGAGCCAATTAAATGTTCCTGTATTATCCGTTCTATTACCTCCGGGGTTGCCGAATGATACCAAACCCCATCGGGATAGACCGTCATAATCGGTCCCTTGTCGCAGACTCGCAAACAGTTGGCCTTGGTTCTAAAGACGCACCCCCCTTCGGCATCGGCCCGATCTAGTTTTAGTTCTTTCAGGCGCTTTTTGAGATAGTCCCACGATCTAATGCCCGCTTCTGGGTCGCAACATTTAGGTTTAGTTTGATCCGCGCAGATGAAAATATGGCGCTGGATTCGATCTAGACCCAAACATTGGACGTAATTAGCTAAGGAGTCTTTTGGTGGGGCCTCAATAGCTGATTCTTCGATGAGATTTTCCTCTTTTGGGTCTCCCTCGACGGTCGTCCCAATCTTATTGTCCTCCATAGTATTTAGGACTTAAATTTTATATATTGGCCTTTATTATTGTCCCCGATTTTGTGGCAGGCGTCAAGGTTTTCCCTAAAAGGTAAGTTCGGGAACCACTACACGAACACCGGTTGCGATCGCTTTGGCTATTTAGCTAAATTAGCACTCATAAGGTGAGAGTGCTAAGAGAGGAAGTCCCAAAGGAAAATTTGAGACGACCCAACCTTAAATTATACCAAGGTCTAAAATCTCAAGCCCAACATCAAAGGCCAAATAAAAGGCCCGAAGATGTCAGCACCAACCGAAGGCCAAAGACAAAAGTCGGAGGTCGAAAAATAAGTTTAATTAATTCAGGAGGTAATCAAGGAATGGCCGCAGTAACTCTGAGCGTTTCCACAGTAAAACCATTAGGCGAGCGCGTATTCGTCAAAGTCAGCGAGTCTGAAGAAAAAACCGCAGGTGGCATTCTTCTACCAGAAACCGCCAAAGAAAAACCCCAAGTCGGCGAAGTAGTTTCCGTCGGTCCTGGCAAGCGCAACGATGACGGTTCTCGCGCAGAAGTAGAAGTTAAAGTAGGCGACAAAGTTCTCTACTCGAAATATGCAGGCACCGACATCAAACTCGGTAGCGATGAATACGTCCTCCTAGCGGAAAAAGATATCTTGGCGATCGTTGGCTAAAAAAGTCTCGGGGGGAAAACGGTAATAATATCAATTAACAATTAACAATTAACAATTAACAATTGGGTCAAAGGCGTATAACCCCTTATTTTACTTGCTTTGCCTCTCTTGTCCTCTAGTTTTGATAGGAGATTGTTTATTGCGACTTGATATTAGCGATTTACCCTGCCGATATTACCTCAGAGTCCAAACATATTGGGATTCTCAAAGAAATTATCGGCGCTTCTGGTGTCGAAACGAACAAACAACAACGAACCACTAACAATAGAGTAAAACTATGGCTAAACGCATAATCTACAACGAAAACGCACGTCGCGCCCTGGAACGGGGCATGGACATCCTAGCCGAAGCCGTGGCAGTGACCCTCGGTCCGAAAGGCCGCAACGTCGTATTAGAGAAAAAATTCGGCGCTCCTCAAATCGTCAACGACGGCGTAACCATCGCTAAAGAAATCGAACTAGAAGACCATGTAGAAAATACCGGAGTCTCTCTAATTCGTCAAGCCGCCTCCAAAACCAACGATGCCGCAGGTGACGGCACCACCACTGCAACGGTATTAGCCCACGCAATGGTAAAAGAAGGATTGCGCAACGTCGCTGCAGGCGCTAACCCCATCGCTCTCAAGCGCGGTATCGACAAAGCTACCGGCTTTCTGGTAGAGAAAATCGCCGAACAGGCCCGTCAAGTAGAAGATTCTAAAGCGATCGCTCAAGTAGGTACCATCTCTGCGGGTAACGACGAAGAAGTGGGCAACATGATCGCCCAAGCAATGGATAAAGTAGGCAAGGAAGGAGTCATCTCCCTAGAAGAAGGGAAGTCCATGACTACCGAACTAGAAATCACCGAAGGGATGCGCTTCGACAAAGGCTACATCTCTCCCTACTTCGCTACCGACATGGAGCGCATGGAAGCCGTTCTCGAAGAACCCTACTTGTTAATCACCGATAAGAAAATTACTCTGGTACAAGATTTAGTACCAGTGTTAGAGCAAGTAGCTCGTTCCGGCAAACCCCTCTTAATTCTCGCCGAAGATATCGAGAAAGAAGCTCTAGCTACTCTGGTAGTTAACCGCTTGCGCGGAGTGCTGAACGTAGCAGCCGTGAAAGCTCCCGGTTTTGGCGATCGCCGCAAAGCCATGCTCGAAGATATCGCCGTTCTCACTGGTGGCGAACTAATCACCGAGGATGCCGGTCTGAAGCTCGACAATACCAAGCTAGAAATGCTCGGTACCGCTCGCCGTATCACCCTCACCAAAGACAACACCACCATCGTCGCCGAAGGTAACGAAAAGGCAGTCAAAGCTCGTTGCGAACAGATCCGTCGCCAGATGGAAGAAAGCGACTCCAGCTACGACCAAGAGAAATTGCAAGAGCGCTTGGCTAAATTGGCCGGTGGCGTTGCGGTGATTAAGGTCGGTGCTGCTACGGAAACGGAAATGAAAGACCGCAAGCTCCGTCTGGAAGATGCCATCAACGCCACTAAGGCTGCTGTAGAAGAAGGTATCGTTCCCGGTGGCGGAACTACCTTGGCTCACCTAGCTCCCGGTTTGGAAACTTGGGCTAACGAGAAGCTCAAGGCCGAAGAGCTAACTGGTGCGTTAATTGTTTCGCGCGCTTTGCTATCTCCCCTGATGCGCATCGCCGAGAATGCCGGTCAAAATGGCGCGGTTATCGCCGAGCGCGTTAAAGAGAAAGAGTTTAACGTCGGTTTCAATGCTTCCAACAACGAGTTTGCGGATATGTTTGAAGCTGGTATTGTTGACCCCGCTAAGGTCACTCGTTCGGCCCTGCAAAATGCTGCTTCTATTGCTGGCATGGTGCTGACCACCGAGTGCATCGTGGTTGATAAGCCCGAACCCAAGGAAGGCGCTCCTGCTGGTGCTGGCATGGGTGGCGACTTCGATTATTAATCCGGTCGGTTAGTTCCAGGGCAACTTTAACGGTTGCCCGATGGAAAATGGGGGTAGGTTTGAAAACCTATCCCCATTTTTTTGTTTCCCTTCCGAACAGACGAGACTAAAATTGCGGGTAAACTTAGGAATGCTAGCTTGTAGTAATCGCGCTCCGCGATTCATATTTCTAAATCGCTAAAGCGATTACGTTAGAACGCTGTTCTATCGACACATAACCAAAGTACCGGCGGAAATAAAGCCGGATGCTGGAGCAGTTATTTGCACCCAATTACGTCTTTCTCTATTATCAAGATCCGGTATCAATTGATAATTGGGAACCAGCAAAACTTGGTTCCCACTAGATACTCCTGCGACCCGCGCGGAATTTGTCGAAGCACTCGCCCTAACTACTACTCCTCTAGGTGCGGCAGAGCGATCGACGCGACGGCATAGCGGGTTCCTACTTAAATCGCCAGGGTTTGGAGGTGGCGTACCAACTCCACCACTGCAATTAATCAAAGCTGTCTCGTTACCGGGAAAGCCTCTGGCAACATATCCGGCCAAGGGAAATGTAATTTGCGTCCAAGTTCGACCTGCGGGGCCTCTGATGTTTCTAAAAGGCTCTGCTAGGGTGACTTGTTGGTTAAAGGTAAGATTGCCTAGTATTGGGGAATTGGGACTGGGTCTCTCGTGAACTGTTAAACCTTGGGGAGTCGCTACCTGCTGGCAGAGATTGCCGAAATTCTGCGCTATCTGCAAAGGCGGTCTTGCTGTCGTTCCAGTGGCGATCGCCCCCGCATCTTTAACGCTCCCAAAAGCGATCGCTACTAAAGCAAACAAAGCTAAAGATTTATTCCTTCTACGGTTTTGGTTCATTTTTTTCTCATCTCCAAAAACAATTAACAATTAACAATTAATAATTAATAATTAATAATTGTTGGTTACAGCCTTTGGTAGTGGTAAAGATGTAGTGACAGTTCTAACGTAATCGCGCTCCGCGATCGATATTTCTAAATCGCTAAAGCGATTACTACAACAGTATATTTTGACGTTAGAACACTACTTGTGACCCACCACCTATCCCTGGAACCAAGAATGACTACCGGATTTCGGGGTTTTTGGCGGGAGCGAAATGCCATAATTATTAATTATTAATTATTAATTATTAATTATTTAAAACTGTTGCAAAAACCTTAAATCGCTTGCATACACCCTGCGAATATCGTCGATTTGGTGCAAGACCATCGCGAACCTTTCGACGCCAAAACCGGCGGCAAAACCGGTATATTTTTCTGGGTCGTAACCCACTGCCTTCATCACGTTAGGATCTACCATGCCGCAGCCCAAAACTTCGAGCCATTTTCCTTTCCACTCTAAGTCAACTTCCGCTGATGGTTCGGTGAAAGGGAAGTAACTGGCGCGGAAGCGGATGGGTAGGTCTCCAAACATTTGTCGCAAGAATTCTTTAATAGTTCCCTTCAGGTCGCTCAAGCGCAACCCTTCATCGATCGCCAGGAGTTCTATTTGATGGAAAACTGCGGCATGGGTGGCATCTACTGTATCGCGACGATAGACTCGAC
>CALKCV010000254.1 GCA_938083405.1 uncultured Microcoleaceae cyanobacterium
GTGCGCACAGCGCACCAGAGTCACGCCAAGCGTTGCCGACCGCGCACCTGGGGAATCTCGTCTCAATGCTGGTGCCAGGAAGCACCCTACTACTACTGGGGAATCTCGTCTCAATGCTGGTGCCAGGAAGCACCCTACTACTACTGGGATCTTTTAGAAACCCGGTTTCTTGAAGAAACCGGGTTTCTGGCCTACGTCGAAGAAACCGCGCCTTCTTGCCTACGTCGGGGCAACCCAACAACTAACTATTCTTTTAATTTATTATTGCGGGCAGTATGAAGCATCTTCAAGCGTTTGAGATACTCCCAACCCCTTTGGGGCCAGACGCGATCGCGACCCGTTTTTTCTGCAATCCAACGGGCGACTTTCGGGCCGGACCACTGACCGCCGTCCGGTGCCGGACCCCGTAGGGCTTCGGACAATTCTTTTTGTTGCGATAGGTCCAGTAACGGTTTAGAGGGTGGGGGTTGGCGGTTTTTGCTGCGGTTTTTCATAGAAATTGGCCCTTCCTTGTTATAACGGCTGACAATTTCTTTGGCGTAATCGTAGCTAAGTCCAACAACTTCCGCAGCTTTTTTGATAGACCAATCCCTGGTAATCAACAGCACCAAATGCCACCGACGAGCTTCCGTAGTATCCGGGGCCTTGAGGTAGCAATTTTTGATTTCCTCGTTTGTAAGGTAGGGTTTTAGGCGAGCTTTTGGTGGCATATTTGCCTGTTAAGACTTCAGGGGCATCGCTTTTATAGATCGCTCGCTTTTCGCTGAATCCGGATAAAATTGAATTTTGGGAACTAATGCTTAAAGCGTTCCCCCTTGACAAATGGCCCGTGGACTATTCCCCCATTCCCCATTCCCAATCTGCTAATCTAATAGCTGAACTTTAGGTTAGTGACGACAAAAGCATGGCATCCATTTGGGAGTTGCACCAACAATTAATCAATAAAGAACGTTCTGCAGTAGAAATAGCTCAAGAATCTCTCGAACGCATTAATAAATTAGAGCCTAAATTAAAAAGTTTTCTTTGCCTAACCGCAGACCAGGCCTTGGAACAAGCCCGCCGGGTGGATGCCAAAATCGCGGCTGGTGAAGAAATAGGATTATTGGCAGGAATTCCTGTGGCCGTTAAGGACAATATGTGTACTCGGGGCGTCCCCACTACTTGCGCCTCTAAGATTTTGGAAAATTTTGTCCCTCCTTACGAATCTACCGTCACCCAGAAGCTTCGAGATGCCGATGCTGTAATCGTCGGCAAGACTAATCTCGATCAGTTTGCTATGGGCAGTTCTACAGAAACTTCTGCCTTTCAAGTGACATCCAATCCTTGGGACATCGAACGGGTGCCGGGAGGCTCTTCCGGGGGTTCGGCGGCGGCGGTGGCTTCCGGGGAATGCTCGGTGGCCCTGGGGTCGGATACGGGTGGCTCTATTCGTCAACCCGCCTCTCTCTGCGGCGTGGTGGGACTGAAGCCTACTTATGGCCTGGTTTCTCGCTACGGTTTGGTGGCTTATGCTTCTTCTTTGGACCAAATAGGGCCTTTTGGTAGGACCGTTGAGGATGCGGCAATTTTGTTACAGGCGATCGCCGGTTACGACCCAAAGGACTCTACGAGTCTGAACGTTCCTATCCCTAGCTACATTAATAGTCTCAGACCTAATTTCCGACCCAAAGGTCAAATTAGAATTGGGGTGATTAAAGAAACTTTTGAGGATGGTTTGGACCCGGAGGTTAAGGATGCGGTTACGAAAGCAATGGAATTATTGCAAGATTTGGGGGCGGAAATTCAAGTGATTTCTTGTCCTCGCTTCCGCTACGGTCTGGCTACTTATTATGTTATTGCCACTTCGGAGGCTTCGGCAAATCTCGCCCGTTTTGATGGGGTGAAATACGGCATTCGCGATCGCGATGCGGAAACTCTCTTGGATATGTACGGCACTACTCGCGCTAAGGGCTTCGGGGAGGAGGTTAAGCGCCGCATTATGTTGGGCACTTATGCTCTGTCTGCTGGCTATTACGATGCCTATTATCTCAAGGCGCAAAAAGTCCGTACTTTAATTAAGGAAGATTTCGAGCGAGCTTTTGCTCAAGTGGATATTCTTACCTGCCCGACCTCCCCCACTACGGCTTTTAAAATTGGTGAAAAAACAAACGATCCTCTTAGTATGTATTTATCTGATTTAATGACTATTCCCGTGAATTTAGCCGGTTTGCCTGCTTTGAGTTTGCCTTGCGGTTTCGATAGCAAGGGGTTGCCTATTGGCTTGCAATTCATTGGCAACGTTCTCAAAGAATCTCAGTTATTAGAAGTGGGTCGCGTTTATCAAGAGTCAACCCCTTGGCATACAAGAACGCCTCAAATTAATTAGTTTTTTGGGGAGCATTTCATCGAAGTTAAAAAACCAAAAATAAATTCTTTTTGTCAGTGGTTAGGGGAGCATCTCAATATTCATTCCCCCGATGCTCCCCAGCAATAGGCTAATTTTAGTTATTAATTATTAGTTATAATGGAGAAAAATACCCTATTTTCTTTAGTGCAGCAATTTCTAGTAATTGTAGGGGCAATTATCGCGATCGCTTATCTAGCAATTAGCATTTTTCTCTTTTTCAGACAAAGAAAGTTTATCTTTTTCCCCACCTCTAATATAGAAAAAACTCCAGAGATTTTTAACTTGCCGTACCAAGATATTTGGTTGAAAGTTCCGGCTAAAAATAACCCGGAAACAATACACGGTTGGTGGATACCGGCGCCAACTTTTCCCCCTGGAACTAACCCCCTAAATTCTGCCGATCTGGTTCTTTTATATTTGCATGGCAATGCCTACAATATGGGGGCTAATGTTGAGGTAATGCATCGATATCATCGGATGGGTTTTAATGTGGTTTCCCTGGATTATCGCGGTTACGGTCGCAGTACGGGGGATTTCCCGAGCGAGAGGCAAATTTATGAGGATGTGGAAATTTTCTGGGATTATTTAATCAATCAACGGGGCATTAATCCGGGAAATCTTGTCGTTTACGGTCACTCTCTGGGAGGGGCGATCGCTATCGAATTAGCCATGCGACATCCAGAGTTCGCTGCTTTAATAGTTCAAAGTTCTTTTACCTCCATGAAGGAAGAAGTTAAGAGCATCGCTCAATATAAGTTATTGCCCATAAATTTAATTTTAAACCAACCTTTTGACTCTATTAATAAGGTTTATAAATTAAAAATGCCGGTCTTTTTTACGCACGGAACTGATGATGAATTAATTCCTACTTATATGAGCAGAAAGCTTTTTGAACTCGCACCGGAACCTAAAGAACTTTTTATCGTTCCTGGGGCAGAGCATAATAATTTATCTGCTGTGGCTGGCGATGAATATTCCTGCCGAATTTTAGCTTTCCTGGAGAAAGTTTTGCCGCGCCAATAGTTCGTATAAAAATCCGTTGGTCCCAAGCTAATCGGGAGCATCCCATATTTGTAAAAAAACCAAAAAATTAATTATTTTTGTCAGTTGTCAGTGGTCAGTTGTTAGTTGGGCAACGTTCCAACGTTCCGACGTTCCAACGTTCCAAAAAGCGGTAATTTATTGGTTTTCTTCACTCTTGGGATGCACCCGTAGTAATCGCTTTAGCGATTTAGATAGATGAATCGCTAAAGCGATTACTACAAAAGTCCATTTAGAGACAAAAACTACGCCTTTAACCCACTTGTTAATTGGGAAAATGTTAATTGTTAATTGTTATATTGTTATGAAAAAAATGAAGTCGATCGCTTTAGCTATTGCTATCCTTCCCTTTGTCGGGTTTATAGTTTCGCCGCCTCCTAATTATGCGCAAAAAACTCCTAGCCAAATAGTTTTAGAAAGTGGAGAACAACGAGGGGAAAAACCGTCTTTATCGGATAGCGACCGCGCTCAAGAATTAATCAAAGAATTGAGGCAATGCCTGAAAAAAGCTCTCTCAAACGGAGAAGAATCTTCTCTCGAAGAGATGCAAGGGGCATCTATGGAATGCACCATGGAAGTAATAATGTTGAATCCAGACGGCACTATTAACCCCAATGCCAGCGAGTTGATGGAGCTTTTATTAACTACTTCTGGGGCTAGTATGCCAACTACTTCCAGTAAGGGGCAAGCTTCCGTAAAACTTCAGCCGGTTCCTAATTCTCGATTATTTAGCCTCCCAGTAACAGTAGGCGATCGCCCCAGAAGTTTCCTCTTCGATACGGGGGCTTCTAATTCTATTTTAGACAGTCAAATAGCCGAGGAATTGGGCTTAACTGGTACTCCTATTTCTAACCGATTGCTATCCTATTTTGTCGTCGGCGATGACTGTTCTGAAGTTAACGCTAGCCTGTATTATTTACCTCCTTTAAGTGTAGATACGGCTACGGTGGAAGGGATTAACGGTATGGGCATTAATAAAGAATCTATTCCGGGTAACTTTTCTGGAGTGTTGGGTTTGGATTTTTTAAATGCTTTTGATGTTATTCTGGACCCTCAATCTTTACAACTTCAATTATTGCCTCCTTCTCCTAGCGTTGCCGGGGCCATACCTTTAATTGGCAGGTTTGGAGTGACGATCGCTGAAGCTAAAATTAACGGTAAAGGGCCTTTTTTGTTTTTGCTCGATACTGGGGCGGATATAATGGTACTTTCCGATCGCCTCTCCACTCAATTATCTCTTGATACTTCCTCCGCAGACATAGACGAAGTTCGCGGTTTTTGCGGCGTAGAATCAGCTAAGAAAACTACTTTGGACCTGGTTGCTTTGCAGCAGCATGAAGCGAGGAATTTGGAGGCTGTAATTATTAATAGCGAAGTCTTGCAATTGTTGGGAGTAGATGGCATTGTCGGTCAGAATTTTCTCACCCGCTATCGCCAACATTGGCGCTTTGGAGAAGCTAATGCTTTGGGGTTTCCTGAAGAAGGTAGTTTGCTGTTGACTCCTTTGGAAAATTAGACCTCGCAGCATTAATACGGGGCATACGCTTATGGACATAAACAGTTCTGCTTTTTAATAAAATTGACTGTCCGAATGCTTTTCCTTTACATAACATTTTTTAATAAGTAAGATATCTATCTTAAAAAACATCCATTGTTATTAAAAACATTAAGAAAAGATTAAAACTTGGTTGTTTTTAGATATTTTTAACTATAATTTAAGCCTCTTGTTGTGCAATTTTCTGTTTAAAGGTTTCAAGGCCAGGCTTGTCTGAGCTATGGTAGAAACCGGACGCGGGAGTTCCAGCGAGTATTAATAAAAAAGTCCCAAAACAACCAAGAGTTAAAAAATGAACTTGTTAAAGAAAAAAGACCCAACTCGGGCGAAACGAACTTCTTTTTCCCAAGCTGAAGCGATGGCGGCGATCGCTGTGGCGGCGGTAGCTGCAGATGGTAAGATTTTAGAGGTAGAAACGGAAAGGTCTCTCTGGCTTCTCTCTCAAGAGGAACTTTTTAAGGGCTATTCGGAACCAAAAATTATCAAAATCGTCGAGAAATTGTTTAATATTCTCAACCACAAAGGCCTTAATAATTTAGTTGCCATAGCTAATGAAAGCCTCCAGAGCAAATATAAAGAAACTGCTTTTAGGGTGGCAACGGATTTGGTTTTTGTTGATGGTGAATTTTCCGGTAGCGAACAAGTGTTTTTGAAGAATTTGCGGGAAGTTTTAGACATTCCCGTGGAGACTGCCGGGGCAATTTTAGACGCAAAAATTGAAGAACATAAAGTGGTTTAATCTCTGGTATAACGGGCAGTCTCAGCCCGTTATACCGGGGATGAATTTTCCCGAATAATTAATAATCGAGCAATGGGAAGCACCTTAAGTTTTGCCAACTGACAACTAACAACTAACAACTAACAAAAATTATTAATTATTAATTATTAATTATTAATTGCTCGTATGCTTCTATGGTTTGGGCGGCGATCGCTTCCCAATTATAATTTTTCCGGGCAAACTCCCTGGCATTTTCCCCCCGCCTTTTCCTCTCCTGCGCGCTGGATAGGGCGTCTTTTATCGAAGCAGCGATCGCCTCGACCTCGCAAGCGCAAACCCACCCCGCCTCGGCACCGGCCACATCGGGCCAAATCTGGACGCGATCGGAGATGACCACTGGCGTCCCCGCAGCCATGGCCTCCGCTACGGCAATGCCAAAGTTCTCGTAATAAGAAGGCAACACGAACAGGTCCGCAGTTTCCAACCAACCCGCCTTCACTCCCCCAGTGACGAAACCGGCAATTAAACTTCGACTCGCCAAAGGCGAACCTCCTATCTGGAAAGAGATATCCATTTCGTATTGAAGGTCTTGGGGGTTCGATCCTGCTAAGACGAATTGAAAATCTATTCCTTCTGCCATTAACTTCTCTAACGCCGGCAGCAATAAATCTAATCCTTTTTTCGGTTCGATGCGAGACAGGAAGAGGATCGTCGGTATCTGCGGATCGATTAATTCTTTGAGGTTTTTAAACTCTGGGTCGTTTTCGTCAACTTCTTCTGGGGGGTTAACTCCCAAGGGAATAATTAAATCCCGGGTAGTCGCCCCAAACCTCTCGGATATTTTTGCTTCTTCCTCGCTGGT
>CALKCV010000255.1 GCA_938083405.1 uncultured Microcoleaceae cyanobacterium
TTAGCTGTGTTGCGCTACTACGAATCGTATTTTTTATTTTCGAATCGTATTTTTTATTTTGGCGAAGGTATTGAATTAAAAACCGGGTTTCTTGACTATAGCAATCCTAAATCATTCGTGACATCTTAGAAACCCGGTTTCTTTGAGAAACCGGGTTTCTGGACCCCAAATTTTTCACAACCTGTTTATACCATTTCCAAAAAGTCATGCAACAGTAGGAAGAGCCTCTAAAATGTAATCCCAACTTGTCAAAGAGCGGATAATTTCAGGAGATAAGTCTTCAATTATGGACCCCACTCTCTCTTTTAAATTCTCTAAGTTTTGATAAATTTCCCAGTTCAATTGCTGTTTTAAAAACTGCCATACTCTTTCAATTGGGTTCAATTCAGGGCTATATGGCGGTTGAAAAATCAGTAAAATATTCTCGGGTATTTCCAGTTTATTACTGTGATGAAATCGCCCATTATCCACTTGAACTACATTTAAGTTATGGGGAAAAGCTTTAGACAATTCATTTAAAAATATCTGAAAACAATCTCCGTCTAAGTGGCTAAACTCTAAAAATAAACTTTCTCCAGTTTGGGGGGCAATAGCCCCGTACAAATAATAAGCTTTAAAATTCCATTGAACTTGACCTATCGGCTTAATTCCCAATGCTGTAATCCGGCTACTTTCCCGGGTTTTTAACCCTAACCTAGTTTCATCTTCACACCAATATTTAATGCCTTGGGGGGCTGGTTCTTCTACAGTAGATTCCAAAAACTCTACTGCTTTTATTAATGAAGGTAGTTTTTTTTAAAGTCAGAGCCTGCTTGGGGGTCTTTTTTGATACTCGAAGGCCTAGGAACTTTTAATTTAGCTTTCATTCGACTATAAACTTGATTATGTAAAGTTGAGTATTTGACATCCAATTGGTATTGATTTTTGACCCAATTTTGAATTTCCTTATAGCTTTTAAAACCTTCTTTCTCTTGGTTTAACTGTTTTTCTATTCCCAGAATCACCTCCGATGGAATAGCGGTCGGTCTCCCCTTTTTAGGCTGATTTTTGAGTAACTTATCTACTCCGCCTTCTTGATACCTTTTCCACCACCTTTGTACTGTTATTCTATGAACTCCTAACAGTTTAGCTGCTTTTGTAATTGTTTCTACTTCACCATTTTTTAACCAGTACAATACCTGAATTTTATTTCGGTTTGTTGAGTTTTTTTGATGATGTAATAACGTTTTTATTTCTTCCAATGTTAAATTAATCTCAGCGCGGTAGTTAACTTTCATATTTTTTCCTTAACTCTTACTCCATTGTAGCATTATTTTTTAGAAATGGTATTAGGATTGCTATATTAATGAATATCCGCGCCAGACCGCAAATTCTATCTAAGGTTAGATGCCGTTGGATAGATGGTCGAGTTAAATGAAGCTAGCAAAGCTGCGGATAGTAGTGAAACGACCCTCAAAGAAAAAATTATGTTTGAAAAAATAAAGAAAAGTTCTCTGACAATATTCGATTTGTTGCGGGAAACCTTTGGCGAATGGCAAAAAGATAACGTATCTATTTTAGCAGCGTCTTTAGCCTATTATACCGTTTTCTCTCTGACACCTATTTTAATTATTAGCATAGCGATCGCCGGGTCGATTTTCGGAGAAGAAGCCGCCAGAGGAGAGATTATGAGACAGTTTCAAGATTTAGTAGGCCCCAGCGGTGCCGAAGCGATCGAAACTGCTCTCAATAATGCCGATCGCCCCGAGCTAAAAAATATTGCTTCTCTCATCAGCGTAGGACTTTTATTAGTAGGTGCTTCCGGGGTATTCGCTCAACTCCAACAGGCCCTAAACTTGGTCTGGAACGTGAAAGCCAAACCAGGACAAGGCATCGGTCAGTTAATTAGAAAGCGGCTTTTTTCATTTTCAATGGTGTTAGTAATAGGCTTTTTATTGCTAACTTCATTAGTCCTCAATGCAACCCTATCTGCTGTCAGTAATTTTGGCAGCAGTTTGCTTCCTGGATTTGATTTTCTGTGGCAGATTTTTAATTTCATTTTGTCTTTCATAATAACGAGCTTGCTGTTTGCTTTGTTATATAAATACGTTCCCGATGTCAAGATAGCTTGGAAAGATGTAATTATGGGAGCGACTATGACATCTTTGCTATTCGTCATAGGTAAGTTTCTGTTAGGATTATATTTAGGAAGGGGAAGTTTTGGTTCGGCTTACGGAGCGGCAGGCTCTTTAGTGGTACTTTTAGCCTGGGTGTATTATTCATCGCAAATTATTATGTTTGGAGCCGAGTTTACTCAAGTTTACGCTCGAAGGTTTGGTTCGAGAATTCTGCCAGACGAAAACGCCGTGAGGAAGGGGGCAGACGAAGAGAGTCTTTCTTCCTCTTCTTGAAATCGCGCTCCCGGATTGCTACGAAGAGCCACTTGCTTGTAGCAATCCGGGAGCGCGATTTAGCCTATCGCGCCTGTATTAACGCTCGATCGCCACCCTAACGACAAACGTCCGACAATTATTAATTATTAATTATTAATTATTAATTACTTATCCCTACCTATTCCAAAAGCGGATAATTAAAAGAAGGTTCCTCCCGCCTCTGCCTGGGTTCCTCCTCCACCGGCTGTCGATACTCCACAGATCGCGAACGAGCGAGCATACTTTCCCAGACTTTAATTTGCGCTTGGGCGCCGTTATAACCGCTAGTACCAGAAGGAACCTGGTTAGCAATAGCGATCGCCCTTCGGAGATCGCGATTAGCCGCGTCCATTGCCAGCAGTAAAATTTGTTGGCTCCACTCGCTAATTACCAAATCGGCTTTTTGGCGGTTGCGATTGTAAGTAGGCACTCGATCTGCCAACATAATCGCCGTTATATAAGCATCTGGGGTTCCCGAGCGAGCGGCAAGGCGAGCATTTTCTATAGTCCTGTCCGCTTCTAAATCCCCAGACCAGTTGCGGATTTTAGTTTGAGCTTGGTTGTAGAGAGCTCTTCTGGGGCCGATAGTTTGTAAGGTAGCGATCGCCTCCCCTAACTTACCCGAGAAAGCAAGCTGCTGTGCTTTATCCAGCAGCGGTTGGTCTTGATATCGTTCTATTCTTTCCGTCCAATTTTCGATTCTTGTTTGGGCATCTGGATAAAGAATCCTGCCCCTGCCAATCTGACTTGCAGAAGCGATCGCCGCTTGAAGAGAATCCACATCGCCAAAACTCGCCAGTCGGTCAGCCTTTTCCAGCAGAGGAGCATCTTCTATCTTCTCTATATCGCTCGTCCAGCGAGCCATTAAACCCCGAGCTTCTAAAGCCCGAGGATTAGAAGACGGAATAGTTCGCAACTTAGCGATCGCCGCTCTCAGGTCGGTTACTTTACCCCGTCTTGCGAGCTTTTCGCTTTCTTCGATAGAAGCAACATCGCCTATTTCCCGTTCCCAACGATTAATTAACCTTTGCGCCCTGTCATAGAGGGGACGTTCCCCGCTTATCTCTTTAGCCCGACGAATAGCATCCTCAATACCTCCCACCGTTCCCAGTTCCGCCGGAGAATGGGCCCGCGCCAACACCACCACATCTTCCGCCGTCTTCTGCAAGCTTTCGCTCCGGGGAACGTTGCCGACCATTCTGATAGCTTGCTGCCAGTCTCCCTCATCCAGTTTTACCAAAGCCAAATTTAATATTTCGTTGCCCAACTCAGCAATTTGCTTTTGAGCCGCGTCGTACAGATAACTTGTTTGCTGTATTTCACCTGCGAGCTTAATAGCCTCAGCCAGATTATCGAATCCTCCTTTGTCTTCCAAGTCTCTCGTCTGGTTCAACTTTTTGCCATCCTTGCGAGCTTGCCGAATGCGACCGGTCAACTCTACATATTTAGTATTTTCCCAGTAGTCGTTAGGAACCGACAGCAAGCGACTTGCCTCAAGATAAGCATCGTGCCAGCGTTCGTTGCGTACGTTCTGCTCCGCTTTCTTGTAAGTTTCTTCAGCTTGGTTCCAAATCGTTTCCCACTTGGACACTTTATTTTCCACCATAGAATAAGAAGGAACGCTTGATGGAACTTGTGTAGCAATAGCGATCGCCTCTTCTATATTTCCCC
Organism: uncultured Microcoleaceae cyanobacterium; assembly: GCA_938083405.1. Taxonomy (GTDB): domain Bacteria; phylum Cyanobacteriota; class Cyanobacteriia; order Cyanobacteriales; family Microcoleaceae; genus CALKCV01. Next base: position 4,083 of record CALKCV010000255.1, read on the forward strand.
CTTGGAAAGCCATCTCTCCCAAAGAGAGTATTTTCTCAGCCCATCTTTCTATCTTACTATTTACCTGGGGGCGCAAAGGATTATCTTCTGGTAGAGCATTAATTAGAGCCATCGCCTCCAGCATACCCGGAATGCCCCCTGAAGAGGCCTTCACATCAGCACAATATAAACGTTTCGCCGCAGAAGTCAGGGGCAAATATAACTCCGAGCAATCGTGACGGGACGGGAGGCGGATTAATTCATTGAGGGCAGTTAATCCCGCCCCACCAGGGATCGCCGCGATCGCCACCATCCAAAACAGCCAGTATATAGGCCAGCCCCATCCCCTAGCTTCTCGTCTGTCATTAACTGATGGCCTTCGCTGTTTTAAGGCCAATTCTTCTTTTTTGGGAAGCGTTCTAGGCGATCTATCTTGGATCGTCAAAGGATTATTTCTAGCTTTTAGCTCTCGGCGTCTTTCTGCCCCGGTTTTGCGGTCCTGGGGAATCAGTTTTGCCGCAGATTGAATATATGGCCGTTGCTTATCCTGCGGAGGATGCCAACGGTTGATTCCTTGATTTTTTTCATTCATAAGCTTCCACCACTACCGCGAGCCAAATTTTTACCTTGAGATGCTGCCCCGATCGAGAACTTCTACTACTTCATATCTACTCTGCTATTGCATCCAGTTTATGTAATAAAGCTTGCAACAGCAGCAACTCAGTTGAATTGGCATTATATCCCAAATGCTTGTTAAGTCAAAAGTCAAGGGCCAGAGGTTGAGCTTCCCCGGTTCCAGGAAATCTTTGCGGCCGGGATATTGACCGGTAGGCGAGAAACCCGGTTTTTAATCCAATACCTTCGTCCTAAAACTCGTAGGTTGGGTGAAGTGAAACGGAACCCAACAAAGATGTTGGAGCCCGCGGATATCCGCACAACCGGCGGAGGTATTGTAATCAAAACCGGGTTTCTGACCTTGACGCTCATTATTAAGGAGACGATCGCCGCAATTGTCCCACTGGCACTTCAGCCTTTGGCCCTTGCAACTCATCAATTAACTCCGAGAGGTGTTCGCTGCTGGCCTGGTAGGTTTCCCCGCAAAATTCGCAAGTGGCCACAGCCCCATTATCTTTTTCAATCATATCCCTGAGTTCTTCTACCCCAAACATTTTAAGAGCGCCCAAAACGCGGTCAAAACTACAGTCGCAGTGAAAGCGGACTATCTGGCGTTCTGGTAAGATATTTAGCTCCATATCTCCCAGAAGTTCCTCAAAAATCTGTGGCAAAGTCTTGCCAGCGCGCAATAAAGGAGTAAACCCCGACAGATGAGCTATTCTCGATTCGAGAGTACCAACCAATTCCTCATCGCTAGCAGCCTTGGGCAGGATCTGTAGCAGCAGTCCTCCTGCAGCTTGTACCCCGCTAGCATCGACAAACACTCCTAAAACTAAGGCCGAAGCCGTCTGCTCGGAAGTTACCAGATAATGAGTTATATCGTCCCCAATTTCTCCTGAGACTAACTCTACCGTACTGGAATAGGGATATCCGTAGCCGACATCCCGAATTACATAAACATAGCCTTCTGGACCAACGGCCTTACCTACATCCAATTTCCCCTTGGCATTGGGGGGAAGCTCGATGCTAGGATTATCTACATAGCCCCGAACCGTTCCATCTAGTCCCGCATCCGCCATCACCCCTCCCAGGGGGCCATTTCCCCGGATGCGAATATTGATCCTCGATTTGGGAGTCTTCATATTAGAAGCTAGCAACAGTCCTGCTGCCATCGTGCGACCCAGAGCGGCCGTAGCTACCCAAGAAAGCTTGTGTCTGCCTTTGGCCTCTTCTGTTAAGCGGGTGGTAACTACACCCACCGCACGAATACCACCATCCGCTGCCGTGGCTCTAATTAGTTGATCTGCCATTACAATCCTTACATTTCTTAATATTCTCTTTTCTATTCTAGGTTTTTCTCCTTGGGTGGTTCTCTTTTTCCCCGCGCGATCGATTCCCCGCTATCAATTTTGGATTCTCTATTCTCTATTCTCTATTCTCTATTAGCAATATGTTAGGTATTTTTCAAAAAAGCCATTTACGCATAGAAATTGAGGCATCAGAAGCCTCTTTAAGAGACAGTTTGTTGCGTCCTGCCCAGTTGAAACAGTGGTTATGGCCAGAACGTTTGTCAACGGGACTCCCCGAAAGATTGGAACCAGGCCTCAAATTTACTAGCTGGCTCGGGCCTGTAGAAATTCAGCATTATGTAGATACGGCCGAGTCAAATTGTTTGAGATTGTTATTAAGTAAAGGAGTTGACGGCTTCCACGAGTGGTACTGGGGTGATGGTTGGATACAATCTCGCATTGAGGGAGTGTCTGCCTTACCTCTGAATTTAGGTCAAACCTTGACTTTATTTCGTTTGCGAGAGTTTATAAAGGCTGACAAAAAGCAGGATTAAAAAAGAAGTTGAGATGCACGGGATTAATCCGGTGCATCTCATATTTGCCAAAAGACAATTGCGATGGATGTTCCAACTGAGAATTAACAACAGACAAAAAGCGACATTTTTGGGGTTTTCTTCATTCCCCCGATGGGCAAGATTAATCTCCTAATTTTTCTTTTAAATTGGGGTAAGTATCGCGATCGCCTATATTAACAATCCGACTTTCATCGTCGGTGGCAGTAACATTTTCATAAACTCCTTGGTCTCGTTTTACCAACTTACTAAATCCATGACTTTTTAAATCGCTAATTCCAGTTTCTACAATTATTCTAGGGGCGCTAATCATCCGACGAACCGGCGCATCATAATCCGTATTACCAACATCGCGCTTGGCTATTTCGCAAAGTTTTCCCCAGGTTTTTACTTCTTCTTTAATACTGTGCCAAACTTCGACTTTTTCATTATTAGCAGGACAGAAATAATCGTAAACAGCCATGGCGATATCCTCTCTATAAGCAGTACTTTTGTTGTGAGTTTTGATTAATTATAGACAGCGATCGGGGTGGGTGTCAAGGATAGAGATAGATTTATGAAAAAACCAATAAATTACAGATGCATGTTAGTTGTCAGTTGTTAGTTGTTAGTTGGCAGTAAAAGTGTATTTGCAGATATCAAATGCACTGTTGGTTAATCCGTGGAGCTCGTCCTAAATAAAATTGGTTGTTGGGCGTAAAGCCGGACTGCACGCTGCGCGTGGCGGATGTCACGATCGCGAACCGGAACCGGACAAGTAGATAAGTTATTAAACAGCAAGTCCCTTATTGGTATTTTTTCTTTTTTTCGTATTTTTCCCGAGTTTCGGGAATTTAGGGGCCCGATCGCTTTTATAATCGACTTTAGCGAACCTGTCGTTCAAGCTAAATCTGCCAGGGCCATGCCTTCCGTCAATTGGGGAAGAAGTGGCTGCGACGCGGCAACAATTGACAGGAAACTTTGCCCTTATTTTGATGACAGGAATTATCAATGTCCGATTTCAAACCCACACCCGAAACCGATTTAACCACCGCTCAATTGATGGAACGATACCAGCTTCAAGACCGAACTACTTTGCAAGACTGGGGTCTATTGCACGGTATCAATAGCGATCGAGGTTTATATAAACCTAGCGAAGTCGATTTAATAGACCACGTTCATCATCATATTCATAATTTAGCTATGAGCATTGATGACTATAAAAGTATGATCGAGCTACGTCAAAATCCTGCTAAAAATCTACAGCAATTCACTACCGAACAAGTGCGGCCCCAGATTATGGAAGATAAAAATACAATAGAAGATGCTTTTCCCACAAATGGCTCCTCCTCTCAACCCAGTCAAAAAGCGAATGAGGAAAGCAACGATGGTTCTAATGACGTAACGGAGGATGCTTATGAGGCGATCGAAATGCTGAGCGAGCAATACGCAGAAGCGATCGACTTAATGGGAGAAAGAATTGCCGATCGTTTCATAGACGAACTAGATGTATCGGTGATGCGCCACTTAGCAAAAAAGGTAAAAGAGCGCCGCAAGTTAACTGGAAAAACCAAACCCAATCGTTTTCTCAAAACCATTCAAGCAGTTTTACCCGCCAAAGGTAACAATCTTCCGGTTCCTAGAAAAAGTGCGGACGAGCCTAGCATAGAATTAGAACAAAATCACAGACTAGGTTAGTTAGTTGTTAGTTGTTGGTTGTTGGTTGTTAGTTGTTAGTTAATAATGAATGAATGATTATTCATTATAATAGCAATTATTCAGCGTACGAAAGACGAGATTTCGAGCCACCATTATCCCCCTTTTTTAGGGGGACTTTCAAATTTTCCTGCTCCCCCCTTTTTAAGGGAAGCAGGGGGGGAGCGAATATTTTTTTTGTACCTCGGGAGATTCAATAATTGCTATAATTATTAATTATTAATTGTTAATTGTTCGTTACCCCTAAAAAAAATGATTAAATCTTGGATGGTCATTAGCGCCGTCGCTTTCGCAGTATTTTTATTGAGTGGTTTAACTTCGAGTAGCGACATCCAGTGGTTTAGGAGGTTGCAACGTCCGAGTTGGTTAACCTTTGAAGCCGCAATTCCTATTATTTGGACGGTAATTTTTATTTGTGCTGCTTGGTCGGCAGTTATCGTCTGGGAAGCGGAACCAGGAACGGATAAAACCTGGTTATTAATGGGGTTATATTTGCTGCTGGAAATAGCAACAATGGCTTACACGCCGGTGATGTTAAAAATGCGAAGTTTGCGGGTAGGTACTGTTATCGGGGCAACTGGTTTAATCTTAGGTTTGATGTTAATTTTAAGCGTCTGGAAAATCGATACTTGGGCGGGGGTTTTATTATTGCCCTACATTCTCTGGAGTCCCATCGGTACTTATACCACTTGGCAGATGACGAGTCTCAATCCCCAGGATGCGTAGTAGATTGCTTTGATGCGCGGCGGGCATCAAAGCGATGGAGGAAACTTCGGCTAGACAACGGAAGCGAGATTATGAACGAATGTATGAATATTTTTAAGTAAAGCGTTTTCTTCGCTTCCTGGAATTGGTTCTACTTCCAATAAAAACTCGGCCGCTGCCTGCTTGAGGGCGCGAACAAATTCAGATATGCTGCTAAATTCTATCCATCCCTCTCGGTAAGATAATCGCCAGCCGTTGCTTGCGGGTTCAAAGATAATTAATTCTGGTTCTTCTACTATTTCCACGGCTACTTTTTGACCTTTTTGTAAGGTTTCAATGCCTGTAATTAAGCCATCAAACCAAGAGTCTAAATATGTAGATTTTTCTTGAATTTTTGTTCGATCGCCTGCGATGCTAATATCACCTATTGGATCGAGGGGTTCTATTCCATCTTCTTCATCTAGTTGCCAGTAAATTCTAATCATTTTACCTGTTTTTAAAATAGCAATCCGCGCGCTTGGAGCCAGAAACCCGGTTTCGTAAGATAAGTAAATGCTGCACGGATTGCTATTTTACATTTCCTAGAGCGATCGCTGCAAAATAATCATGGAGGAACCAACTATCGGATCGCGAGCGAGCAAAACCCCTTCTGGATCGACCGCCTCTAACTTCTTAAAATCCAAATCGCGGGCTTGTTGGAACATTTTCCGCGCCAAGTCATCCTGTTCTGCATCGTCGAGATCGTACCAATCATTACTAAGTTGAACCACCAACATACTCGCAGGAAAATTAACCTCAATTGACTCAATAACTCCACCCCCATATTGATTAGTAATATCGGCAACTTCATTTTGAATCGTTACTACTAAATATTGTTCTGGTGTCAGCTTCGGCGCTGGGGCAGGTTTTACTTCTACGGGTTCGGGAGGTTCTGGCGCGACTAAATTGGATATAGACGACTCATCCTCCAGGATATCCTCTGACACCGAGATATCTGGAGATACTTCCTCAAGGGATAGAGTGGACTCTTCTCTTGGCAGTTGCTCGATCGCCGCTATCTCTGCCGGTTTTCCGTTAGGCAGTATCATAGGTAAAGTCAACAGCAGCAGAAAAATAGCAGCTAAAGCCCCTGCCAGCATTCCATCGGACAACTTCTGGGATAAAGCCGTCGGTAGGAAAGAACGAATTGCCCCCAAAACTCCCCCCCAGAGACTAGGTTTGGGGGATGGTGTATTTGGGGTTTTTGGCGCTGGTTCCGAATTTGGTTGTTGTGGTTGTTTTTCTGACATATTATCTTCCTAATTAAGTAATAAGGGACTTGGTGTTTAATAAAATACCAATTCCAACTATGAAGTTAATTGCTGTTGGGTTCCACTACGTTCCACCCAACCTACGCGCTTACTGGTATTTTATTTTTTGTCCAGTCCCTAAACTGGATGATACAAGCTAAATCGATCGAAATTCTAATCTAGTTTTTGTCCTTTAATCAACTCGTTAATCTTCTCATCAAATATGAACCTCAAACGCCGTAAATTTTTAATCTTAGGTACTTTCAGCTTCTTAGCTGCCATTGGAGGGATGGGAAAACTCTTTCGGACTTCCTCCAGACAAGGTGGCAAATTCAACCAAAATTTCCCCGATAGTATTACAGGAGAATTAGCCAACGCCGCCATCCCCAGCAGCGACCCTATTTTCCGGTTTATTGCCGTAGGCGACACTGGCACCGGCGCCTCGGGTCAGTATGCCGTGGCGAAAGCCATGACTCGCTATCACCAGGAACATCCTGTTAATTTTATCCTAATGGCAGGAGATAATATTTATCCCAACGGTGAAATAGAGAGAATTGAGGAAGTTTTTGAAAAACCTTATCAAGCTTTATTAGGAAAAGGCGTAAAATTTTATGCCGCTTTAGGCAACCACGACATCCGCATTAATAATGGCGAAGACGAACTTAAATATGCCGGTTTTAATATGAGCGCTCGCTACTACACTTTTCGCCAAGGACCGACTCAATTTTTCGCCTTAGATACTAATAATAATGCGGACTGGAAAGCACAATTGCCCTGGTTAGAAGAAGAATTAAGTCGCAGCGATGCCCCCTGGAAAATAGTATTCGGCCATCATCATATTTATTCTTCTGGAGTTCGCGGGATTAACAAAGTTTTTCTGGATAATTTAACTCCGATTTTAGA
>CALKCV010000256.1 GCA_938083405.1 uncultured Microcoleaceae cyanobacterium
GTGTTTCGTCTCGGCTCTCTCCCTGGTTCGCTCCTCACACGTTAATAGTCTAGCGAATAGATCTGGATTTGTCACTAATTTCTGGTTTTTTTTTGACATTTCACCTTGAAACTATTGTCAATTAAGACTTTCGGTTTTTACTATACGACGCGGACGGGCAATCCCTACTCGGCCAACCAGTCCAAAATTAACCGATTCACTTCTGCGGGCCGTTCGTCGTGGGGACAATGACCCGTATTCGGAATGGAGGCGAACTGCACCTGCTGTCCGTTGGCCGCCAAATCTTGATAGATTTTGGCCCCGGCGATCGGGGTCCACGGATCGTCGGCCCCCCAAATTACCAACAAGGGCTGTTTTACCCTGGGCAACAACTCGGACGGCCTCGGACCGGCGGGGGCACCCAAAATCGAAGCAAAGACTTTCTGGGCACCGGCATCGCAGGATGGCAAGTACAACAGTTCCACCAATTCATCGGTTATGGCTTCTTTGTTGCCGTAAACTTGGCGCAAGGTATTGCGGATGCGGTGTTTTTGGCGGACTCGGTTAAAAAGAAAAGGCCCCAGCACCGGAGAATTGACGGTTTTCGCAAACGTCCCCATCACAAATCCTAAAACCGGGTTCAACTCCTCCGGTCGATGGTTGAGACCTCCGGCGCAATTAATTAAAACTCCACCAGCAGACATTTCTGGACGGTCTGCCAGCATCATCAAACTGAGGAGGGCGCCGATGGAGTTGCCAACAAATACCGCAGGTTCTTTAATCTGTTCGCTCCAGAAATCCCCCAGCATCTCCTGCCACACTTCGAGGCTATAATCCAATTCTGGTTTGGCCGAGGCCCCAAATCCTAATAAATCGAGGGCAAAAACTCGGTAGCCGCCCGCAGCTAAGACGGGGATATTATTGCGCCAATGTCCGATGGAAGCGCCGAAGCCATGGACTAGCACTAAGGGCCGTCCCGTTCCCATAACGGTATATTGGATTTGATGGCCCCTCCAGGTCCAGGTTGACAGGTCTAAAGTTGTTTGAGATTGTTGTTCTTGGCTAATCACGGGTTTTTATTAAGTTTCGTAACTTTTTTCTTATGATGAACGAAAATCAATTTCCCTGGCAACGGAAAGCCGTAATAGAGCATAGCGAATTAATTTTGTTTAGCTATCGCTATTGGACTGGTAAAAATCTGTTGGAGATAAATGGGACTCCAGAAGAAATAGCCCGGGCTCTTTTTGAAGCGTCCTTTGCCGTTTTGTCTCACGGCATGGAAGAGGATCCCGTTTACAATTATGGGAATCTTAAGGTGATGAAACTGTGGGAGCGAGATTGGGAACTTTTGACTCGAACGCCTTCGCGGTATTCTGCCGAACCGAAAGAAGAGCAACAGCAGGAACGCTACAACCTGCTCCATCGCACGCAACAGAAGGGTTATCTTAATAACATCGAGTGCGTCCGACTCTCCAAGAGCGGCCAAAGGATTTTGCTTTCCAACCTCGAAGTCTGGGATCTAGTCGATCGAAAAGGCGATCGCCACGGACAAGCTGCCACTTTCGACCGCTGGAAATATCTTTAAGGTTTGCCCTGGGTACTAACCTTGTAACTTTTCTTTCAATTCCTCCAACCCTTCCTCGCTCAAGCTAATCTTAACTTCGACCAACTGTCGGTTATCCCGAAAAGCGATAGCTCCTTCTTCCACTACGATCTCGGGATTTTTTAACGCGATCTTATCGTATTTCAGTTCTGGCACTCCCACGCGAACGACCAGTTGTTTCTGAGACTGAGGAAAAACATATAACTTCTGCCGGTTGCTATCCAACTCCAGGCGTTCGGCGGTGGTATTGCGCTCGTCCGGGCTCCCTGGTTTGCGCCAATAGAGAGTAATGCCGCGCAGCGAGGGGGAAGTTAGGACAAATTCTTCATCAAAGCGTTGCGCTTCCCAGTCGATCGCCTCTAAATCTCCGCTATCGGGTATTAGTCGCTGCTGCCAAGAGACTTTCTCATCGGCCAAGCGCCCCCACCACTGACGGATAGTTTCTAAATTATCCCCATTATCTGGGTTGCTGCTGCCGTATTGCCAAATTGTTTTTGGTTCCATTTTTTTCTTCTGCTTATTGTTAATTGATGGGTTCGTCTCAAGAGTGAAAAAAACCCAACATCAATAAAAAAACTGAGTTTCAGGGTTCCCTACCCCAAGGCAGCCCTCAAATTTCCTTGATTTTCTGCTAATAACTTCTCTGCCTGTTTTTTACCCAAACCCTTCTGGTGCATCAATAATGCCAACTTCACCGAGTCGCCGCTTTTGTCTAACAACTCCGCTGCATCAGACCGATCGCACTCCGTTAAATCGCAGATCGTTCTAATCGCCCGATCGCGCAATTTCTCATTCTTCACCGCCACATCCACCATGCGATTGCCATATACTTTCCCCAGTCCCACCATCACTCCCGTAGATAATATATTTAAAGCCATTTTTGTCACGGTTCCCGCTTTTAGTCTGGTGGAACCGGCCAGAAGTTCCGGCCCGGTCAATAGGCGAATATCTACATCAGCTTCGATACTCACTTGCTCCTCTGGTACGCAAGCAATAAAAATAGTTTTCGCTCCTCGCTGCAATGCGGCGTGCAAAGCACCTCTGACAAAAGGCGTCGTTCCACCGGCAGTAATACCGACTACTACGTCCAAGGCCGTGATGTGGCGCATGGCGATCGCCTTTTCCCCATCTTCCGCCCGATCTTCCAAATCCTCCGAACTCCGCACTAACGCTGCCGCCCCCCCCGCAATGATTCCCTGTACCATTTCCGGCGGGCTACAAAATGTCGGCGGACATTCCGCTGCATCTAATACTCCCAAACGACCGCTAGTCCCCGCACCTACATAAAATAATCGCCCTCCTTTGCTCAGGGCTTTGGTGGCGATGTCGATGGTTTCGGCTAGTTGCTCCCTGGCCCTGGCGATCGCTAATAAAGTTTGGACGTCTTCTCGATTAAACAAGTCCACCAATTCCAGGGAAGTCAACTGGTCCAAATTCGAGCTATTAGCATTTACCTGTTCCGTTAATAA
>CALKCV010000257.1 GCA_938083405.1 uncultured Microcoleaceae cyanobacterium
GTAATATTGAGAGTGTAGGAATGGTTGCCGCCAGAGCGATCGCCTACATAAATGTTATAAATGCCAGGGTCTCCATGCCCCGATAGCTTTATTTGGCCATCGGCTTCGTGGGGTAGCAAACAGAAACGACCGCTTGGCCCCTCAACTAAAAGAGTGGGAGTCCCACCAGTAGTTTGCAGTTGAAGGCTCAAATAAGCGATCGGCTGTTCTACTCGGACAACATAATTCGGCTGTGGGGCGATAAAACCGCAGTCGCCACTATTACTGGTACCGCCAGAAGTTCCCACCCGACTAAGAGGTTCGGCAAAGCCAGGGTTTAATGGAGGAATAGGCTGACTGAAAGCTGGGGCGATCGAGGCCAATATTGTTACCAAAGTTATCGCAATTGAAGTTTTCATCATAAGACAATAAATTTTAGTCAGAGCTAAAATAGGAATTTGTTAGTAACGATAGGGGTCAGCAATAAATTTGTTTCGGGAGGACCTTATGTTTGGCGAACCAACTTTTTCGGCAAACTAACAACTAACAACTAACAACGTTCCAAAAAGCCGTTTTTTTTGTTCGAGCCAAAAATGATGCGCACCCTTTGTTTCCCCATATACATTTTATCAAATTCTCAACTGTCATCCCGGACTTTCTGACGGTCGGCGACAATTAAAACTTTGCTAAACCAAGCTGCAAATAACAATAATTAGGATAGTTATGGACTCTAAAAAGAATTTCGAGCTTGAAGAAAAATTGCAAGAATTAGAAAGAGAAATTAATGGGTCAAGCCCATCAAAAGTAAAACCAGAGAGCCCCGCCTCCCTTTCTCCCATAAGCGATCGCTTAATAGAACGGTTCAAAGCTCTGCCTAAAGGCGGACAAATAGCAGTTGTTATAGCGTCCGCCATAGCGGGCTTAACCCTAATAAAAATTGTAGTGGAATTAATTTCCCTATCCATCGGTCTAGGTTTCATGGCCCTGTTGCTGTACCTTGGCTACAAATTTTTCCTTGCCTCCAACACTTCAAACAATAACCAAGGGTGATATAAGTAGGGACAAGGAACCGGAGAAAAAAGTAGGGGTTAAAAGTAAGTAAAAATTGGACAAAACATTAAACGAAAAACCGTTTAATTTAAGGCCCCCATACTTAAAAATGGCTAAATATTTTTTTTCTCCTAAAGGTTTCCTAAATTAAAGAAGAATCTCTAAAACCTAAAAAAATAGATATGACCAGCCCTACCGTAAGTACAGAGGTCCCAGAATCCGAAAAAAGGTGGTTCGTAAAATCCAAACAAGGACCGCTATTGATGCGCAGGTGCGGTGCTTGGGCAACGGAATTGTCGTTAGTTGTACTAAGCAGCCTCGTACCAGCCGGACTCGGGTGGGCCGTTAACAGAGTAGCAGAACCAGTTCCCCTCAACCCAATGGTGGGAGCAACAACAGAAGCGATCGCCTCCGCCCTAGCCATTCCCATCCACAACCGCAGCGAACGAGTAACCCCCCTAACTAATTTATTCTGGTCCGGGGCCGTAATTGCTCCCTTTTTCGTCGTCGGTTGGCAGCTATATTTATTAGCAAAAACAGGCCAAACAACTCCCAAGCGTTGGTTTGAAATCAAAGTAGTAGCCGCCGGAGTCCAGGCCCCCGGTTGGCGGCGAGCCATCCTCCGAGAACTCGCCGGCAAAGGGACGCTCCCCATGGGACTTGCCTACTTAACTTGGCACTTGACCGGTGCCTATCCTTCCCTGGCAGTGTTGGGAGGGTTGGCAGGGGCAGTCCTATTGGGAGACTTTCTCTTCGTGCGTTTTAGCCGACTGCGGCGCACCGGACACGATGCCTTGGCAGATACCTTTGTAGTGGATGCTCTTTCAGGAGAAGCATCTGCAGAATCAGCCTTTACGACAGGCGGCATAGGCGAAGACGCAGCGATCGCCGCCATCGTCCTCTCCCCAGAAAAACAAACTAAATTTAATCTCTGGGGTTGGATGCGCGAACATCCAGGCTTAACTTTATCCATCGTCACTATCTCTGGCATGGCCGCCGTCTTGGGCACCTTTGTCGGCACTCAAGTTTATATTCAAAGTCAAGCCAATTTCCGACAGCTAAAAGAACAGGATAACAATCTATTCCTCGCCCTGGTAAGCAAGCTATCGAGGACCAGCGGTAGCCCCCAAGAACGAAGCATCGCCATTTCTGCCCTTGGTTCCATGAGCGACCCCCGGGCCGTACCTTTCTTAGTAGAATTAATCGCTCAAGAAAAAAACCCCGCCGTCCTCGACGCCATCCAGCAATCATTAGTTACTGCCGGACCGATCGCTTTGCCTAACTTGCGCCAAATGAATCAAGCCTTAAAAAACGACCGCGTTTCAATGAGTTTCGGCGGCAGCCAGCAGGAAAAACAACTGGTGGCTCTTAGGCTACAGGCTACTCAAAAGGCGATCGCTAAAATTCTCAAAGTCCGCAGCAGCGAACTGGACAACCCAGACCTCAGTCATACAGATTTGGGTCAAAATACCACCGGTTCGGCTAGTTTCACCCTAGTTCTGGAAAATACCGACCTCTCGGGCATTCGCCTCAGAAGCGCCATTCTCCATCATGCTAATTTCAAAAATGCTCGCTTCTACGGACCAGGAAAAGACGGTCGTTTGGGCACCTTTGACGATCTAATTTCCGACCTTAGCGGTTCCGACTTCAGCGAAGTCAATCTCAACGGTGCTCTTCTAGGGCCTGCCACGATCCGGCGCAGTAATTTCTTTAAGGCAAACCTCAATAAAGCCAGAATGGCTAATGCTATTGCGGTCGGCTCTAATTTCAGCAGCGCTCAACTCCTCGGAGCAGATCTGCAGCAAGCAGATCTAAAAGAAGCCAGTTTCACCGGTGCAGAATTAGGAACCGCCAATCTCTCTGGTGCAAATCTCCAAAAAGCTCGCATGAGCAGGGTTAATGCAGAAGGTGCCCTCTTCGAGGGTGCTAATTTGATTCAATCGAATTGGCAAGGTGCTAATTTATCCGGGGCTAATTTCGCTGGGGCTAATCTTCAAAATGCTGACCTGAGTTTGGCTCAACTTACCGATGCTTCTTTGAGGAACGCTCAGTTACAAAATGCTAACTTGCGCAACGCCGATTTGACTTTTGCTGACTTGCGAGGTGCGAATCTCAGCGATGCCGATTTTAAAGGGGCTAAATTAACTGCTTCTACTCCTTCTCAAGTCAATCAATTTTTGCAAGTTCCACCTAATGTAGCTAAGTCGGATCGCTTGAAGGGTGTTGATTTTAATTTCGTTAAGAATTTAGACGTTTATCAAATCAACTACATCTGCGCCCAAGGAGGAATTTACGACAAATGCCCCCAGTAATTAATAATTAATAAT
>CALKCV010000258.1 GCA_938083405.1 uncultured Microcoleaceae cyanobacterium
AGGCCTTTTTCTAATTGACTATCTTCGATCCATTTTATAAATTCCAACAGTCCGTTTAGCGGTTGCAGGTCGAGAGCATTTTCTCTAAATTTCGCTTCTTTGTAATTTGCAAATTCTGTGACTTCTGAATCCGATAATTGCGGCAACCATTCATTAATAATCGCTTCATTTGTCCAGCCGCTAATGTGCTTTTTGTAAAAGGGCAAATCGAGTTCCATACCATAATTTTTGAGAATGTCTTCCCAAATTTGATAATGAATTGGATCGGTGTGGACAAGGGTTCCATCTAGATCGAATATAATCGCTTTAAGCATTTTGTTAATTGTTAATTGTTAGTTGTTAGTTGTTGGTTGTTAATTACCTATTCTCCAATAAAGGTATTAACGCTTCTTCCCAAAGCTTTGCCATTTTACTATGACCTCGACGGTTCGGATGAACGGTATCCTCTAAATCGTCAAAATCTAAGGCGCTATTAATATCTACAAAGATGAGCCTATCGCCCTGTTTTTGTCTGCTTTCTATTAAAGCAGCGATCGCCCGATTATATTCGTTTACCCTTCGATCTACTTCTTCCATCTCTATAGGCGGAATAGAAGCTACTAATATTTCCGCGTTGGGCACTTCTTGGAATATTTCATCAATCAAATTGTTTAGCCTTTCTGGAGCAGTTTTTACTCGATAATTTTGTGCGATGTCGTTAGTTCCAATAGTTAACAAAATTATATCCGGTTGAGTTCTTTTTAACCAGATGTTGATATACTGATGAATTTGGTCGATTCTCCAACCAGAATGACCCTCGTGGTCTCTATCCGGCAAATAATTAGGACCGTTAATTAGAGAACCGACAAAATTAATTTTATAACCGCGATCGCTCAATTGTTTCCAGAGATTAATGCGATAACCCCCAGGGAAATCATAACCATCAGTAATCGAATCGCCCAAAGGCATAATTTTAGTAGGGGCTTCTTCTGGCATAACCGTTACTTGCGATTGCTTGCTGGCAGTTACATTTTCTAAAGGTTTATCGGAAATTTGCAACGCTTCAGAATCGAGCTTTCTCGGACTACAACTGACAAATATCAAACTAGATAACAGCAGAAAAAAAGTTAAAAAATATCTTGTTTTTTCCGATAAAAACATTCTTAATTTTAAGAGTTAACGATGTAGGGAAGGCTAGCTATCCAAAATTTGGGGGCAATTCTCCCGCGCCCCAAAAACCAAAAAATCGGAGTCAGCGTGGAAGATCGCCCCTACAAAAAATCTTAACCAGGTACTAGAGAACCGATGGAGAAATAGGGTTTCTCTCAACAATACCTTCGCGGATGCATCTGGTAGGTTGGGTGGAGTGAAACGAAACCCAACATAAGGAAAAGACCCGAACGATCCCCCTTTGGGATACGGGGGGGGGCGTGAGTGTTGGGTTGCACTACGTTCCACCCAACCTACAAGTTTTAGGGCTAAATATTGGCGTTTTTGCGAGAATAAACCCGGTTTCTGAGAATACTGGAGCGACCCCCTAGAAGCCGTTACGAGCCCAGACCACCATTGAAATAGAAAAGGCCATTAGCACCAATAATGAAACCCAACCCAAGGAAAGAATGTCCATAATTACTTTGAAAAAACGGTAAAAACAACTGCAAACTTTATATTATTTTAATTTGAGCCATTTTTGAATAACAGCGCTATATGACAAACGATCGCTCCTCCAACTTCAGTCCCGCAGAAAGGATAGAATCTCTCAAGGCTGGTGCTTTGGCGGGTTTCTGTGCGTTATTGACTTTTAGCATCATTCTCTGGAGCAACAGTTTTATCCTGGCCCGCCGGTTCGAGTTATTAGCAAGTCTCCAGATAGAGACATGGGGCTGGAATTTAGCGCTTCGGGGGGCGATCGCCTTTATCGGCGGCTTTCTCTTCGGCGCGACCTATCGCTACATCATCCGCCAAGACCGAAATCCTCAACTCAAAGCCGGGGCAGTCTTGGCCTTCGGACTCGTCCGAGCTTTCGGCCAAATAGATTTTGGACTATCTTCTCAGACAGAAAAAATGCCCGCTATTTCAGAATTATTGCCATTGGCAGTAGGGGGCATAGAGAGTATTATTTTGTTTGCGGTAGCGGGCATAATCTTAGAGGAGGCGATCGCCAAGGGAATAATAAAACCTTTTATTTCAACGTAATTTACCCCCCACTCTTCCCGCCCCACTCCTATCTTCCCGCGCAACTCCTAACTAAAATCCCGCAACATTTTTTTTATTTCTAAATTGTGCAATTCTTCTTGACCGATCATAGTGCGGGCATACTCTTCCAAATAAATAGAAGCATTCTCTACAGTTTCCAATAAATCTTTATAGAGGTCTAAAGCTTTTTTCTCGTGGTTAAGACTTTCTTGAAGAATATCTCTTACTGAGTGTTGGTAACTTTCCTCAATAGGAGCTATTTTTTGACTCGGATGCCCCTCTAAACCGGTGAGAATTTCTCCTGCTTGTTGGGCGTGAAGCAAAGATTCATTGGCCTGACCCTGAAAAAATTGCACGATCGGAATGCGATTAGGTCCAGTCACCATTAGGGAATAATGGGTGTAACGTACTACACCAGAAAGCTCAAATTCCATGATGGTGTTCAGCAAATCAATCGCTTTTTCTCTCTCAAGTTCTTTCATATTTTCTCTCGGTTTAATGGTTGCTTTAGTTTATTGTACATAACAATTCCCCATCTGGAAAATCACCCGCTCGCCAAAAGCTTATTTCCGCCAAATAAGCTTTGACAGCAAAAAATTGACACTAAAAACCAGTGCTGAAAACCACCGCAAACACGCCCTTGCAATTATTTTAGGCGATTGAGAAAGCAGCACTGGGGCAACGATTAATTATTCTTGAGTGGATTTTTACTCAGAATCTTTCGATGCTTCTTTAACGACAATATCGTTCTGAATGTAATCTAGCTGTTCGGGACTAATGACCTCTTTAGAAGCCAGTTCGTTGATATCATCATAAGGGCGGTTTTCCTCGATCTTTTCGGGTAAGTCCGAAACCCCTAATTTATCTGCCAATTTCTTTAAATCTTCTTCAGAAGCAGTGTTAATATTGATGGCAGGGACGATCGCGAGACCGGGAACTACCACTGGGGTAGAGGGTTCTGGGCTAGTTTCCACAGTTGTACCGTAACCCCCCGTTGCTTGTGGATCGGCACAGGAAGTTAGAGCGATCGGTATAGCAGCTACACCAGCAAAAAACAGTAAACGAATTTTAGACACGATCATAATTAAATAGAAATGGGTGCTGAATTAACAACAATTTAATATTCTAGTCGCTATTAAAATTTTTGACAATTAGGATCGCTTTACTATCTAAATCAAACCTGATGCCATCTATAAGCAATTCATAATTTAAGCTACTTACCCCAATTGAGTCCTAGTGTTTGAGAGCCATTTTGAGAGATAAAATCTATAATCTAAATTAGAAGCTTATGCCCCCCCACCCCATTGTAAATATTTTTCAAATCCTGTTTCCTAGATCTTGGCAACTACCACCACGGCAAAATACCCATGAGAAAACAGGTTTTACTATTAGGGAGTTGGGCGCTGCTAGCCTCTAGCATCCTGCTTGGTTCTTCCCAAAGTCCAGCAACAGAGGAGAATACAGGAATCCTCCAGATCGAGGCCAACGGCGAAGACTTCGTGCGAGAAGGCTTTGTTTCCAAAGATGGCTGGGAAATAACATTTGACAAGCTTTATGTAAACTTAGCCGAAGTCACTGCCTATCAAACAGAACCTCCTTATAATGCCGCAACCGGAGGTCAACCCCAAGCACTCGAAACAGTGCTGCTGGTTTCAGAAGAGACAGTGGATTTGGCATTGGGGGACGAAAACGCAGCCCCGATTTTAGTGGCCGAAGTCCCGGCCCCCCCCGGCAGGTATAACGCCCTGTCGTGGAAAATGCCAAAAGCAGCGGAAGGTCCCGCCGCAGGTTATTCTCTCGTAGCGATCGCCACTGCCAGCAAAGACGGCCAAACTATTCCTTTTACTTTAAAAATAGATGAAGAGATGCAGTTTACCTGCGGAGATTTCGTCGGGGAAGAACGCAAAGGCATCCTCCAACCGGGAGGTAAAGCCGACTTAGAGGCAACTTTCCACTTCGACCACTTATTCGGCGACGGCGAGGCCCCACCAGACGACGAGATTAATACTGGCGCTTTAGGTTTTGCGCCTCTGGCAGCTTTAGCCGAGGATGGCAAGCTGGAGGCAGATGCCGTCACCCTTCAGCAAAAACTCTCCCCGCCAGACTACAACAAACTTAAGGCTATTTTGCCTAGCTTGGGTCACGTCGGCGAGGGCCACTGCCACGAATCTCTGATGGTTCATCGAGATGGCCAATAGCCGTTACGAGCAATTTGGGATTTTCTGTTAAGAAATGTATCCCGTCCCAGAAAACGGTGGCAAGATTTTTTAGCAAGCATTCACAGGACCATAGAATATGAAACGGCAATTGATACTTTCTCTGATGGTTGTCTGTCTGGGGGGTTGGCAAGAAAAAGCGATCGCTCACGGGGCCAAAATTGAATATCAAATGGCCCCAGCCATCGAAATCCAGGCTACTTATGACTCCGGGACGCCAATGGCTGACGCTCAAGTCGTAGTTTATGCCCCAGACGACCCCGCTACCCCCTGGCTCGATGGGAAAACAGATGAGAAAGGTAATTTTAGCTTTATCCCCGATAGCTCTAAATCTGGCAATTGGGAAGTTAAAGTTCGTCAGGCAGGTCATGGTGGCATTGTTACTATTGCTGTGGATTCTTTAGATGCCACTGACAATGCCTTCTCTCAAGCCTCTGCCCTCGCCCCGAACGAGCAAACCGTACAACCAAACCTTATTTTGGCCAAGGCTAGCAACGAGAATAAAATACCTCAAAAAGTAGTAGCGATCGCCTCTGTTCTCTGGGGATGTATCGGCACTGCTTTGTTTTTCTCCCGCTGGAAAGATAAGCATCCACATCCAGAAGAGCCTTTAACTAATTCAGAACTCTAAATTGGCAATCTGTTGTAAATTTACCAATCCTCCCTTTCCGATGATTTGCTATTAACTTGCACTGTTATATTTTTGCTCAAAAATGCACGTTCCCGAAGGTATTATTTCATCTCAAGTTTGCATTGCAGGTTACGCTATAACCTCTCTTACTGCTTGGTATTCTCTCCGAGAAATTAACAAACAACCAAACCCCCAAGAACAAATTCCTAAAGCTTCTCTACTCACAGCCGCTTTTTTTGTAGCATCTACCATTCATATTCCCATTCCGCCGGCTAGCGTTCATTTAGTATTAAACGGACTGTTAGGCACCGTACTCGGTTATTATGCTTTTCCTGCCATACTGGTCGGTTTATTTTTCCAAGCAGTAATGTTCGGACATGGGGGCATGAGTACCTTGGGAGTCAATGGGATAATTATGGGAGTACCAGCGCTATTAGCTCATCAAATATTTATGCTGCGCCATGTTTTTAGAAAGCGGCTGGATCGAAAACTTTCATCTAGTATTAGTGCTTTTTTCGCGGGGGCAACTGCTGTCGGTTTGGCTACAGTTATTTTCTTTCTCCTTGTCATTACAAATATTCCTTCCGATTGGGATATCGCAACGGAAAGAACTGCAATCTATGGCTTAATGCTAGCTCATGTTCCTTTAATGGTAATTGAGGGTATTTTTACAGCAATGGTTGTTAGTTTTATCCAGCGAGTAAAACCGGAAATTTTACCTTCTTAATATCGAGATGAAATTTGCGCTGGATGAATACGCCCATCTAAATTCGCCCATCCATAGATGGGATACCAGATACAAACTAATTGGTTTAATCGCCTTAATCTTCGCTTTTGCAAGCGTTACAGATTCGCATCTAATCCCGGCAATGCTGTTA